>JACMIU010000323.1 GCA_014380985.1 Armatimonadota bacterium
GCCCGAACGAGTCGTGACCGGGAACCGGGCGGAAGTCGGGCGTCAGGTACAGGTTCAGGCAACCCGGCTCCACGGCTACTTTGTCGCGCACAATCGTCAGCAGTTCCGCGAGGCGCGTTTTCACTTCGGGTGTTGGGGCGATCGCGTACAACGCCGTGACCGCTTCGAGAAGGTGAATGTGCGTGTTCATGGACTTGTAGCCGTAGGGCGTTCCGATAGAATCGTTCTGCCCGGCGACCGTGCCGCGAAGCACGGGCTTGTTGTCGCGGGACAACGCCTCGACGTACCCGCCGTTTTTGGCGTCGTGGCTAAACTTTTCGAGATAGGCGAAGCCGGACTGCGCGAGTTTCAAAGCACGTTCGTCCTTTGTCGCCTCGTAGACCGCGCACGACGCATAGATTCCAAAGGCGATTCCGTAGGCGTGTTTTTCGCCATTGCGGTCGGCGGTCGGCTTGCCGGTCGGCGATACCTCGAAGAAGAATCCGCCGCCGTTTTCGGCGTCCCACATCGTTTTTTGCAGATAGTCCAAGCCGTGTAGGGCGATATTCCGGTAGCGTTTCTGCTCATCGGAACCGGACTTGGCGTGCAGTGCCGCCTGTGCCGCGACCCACGTCAGGCGCGACTGATAAACCGTGCCGCGTTTGTCGTCGGGCAGTTTCTTCCAGTCGGCGGCGAACGTTTGATGAAAGCCGCCCGCGTCATCCACGGCACGCGGATACCACGCGCCCAGAATATCGCGGTCAAGGCTCCGCTCAATCGTGGGAACAATATCAGCAAACGTTTCGGTTTTCGTCACGGCTTGGGGGATACTCCAGATTATTGCTTGTGTATAGGGCGGAATGAGTGGCATTATTTCGGCAGTCCTTGAACGCGCTCGTGCGCGGCGAACAGCACGATGTCGGTGGTAATCGGCGGCGTTTTGACCGCGAGGGGCTTACCGCTCGACACCATCACGGTCTCACTCGCCACTGTTTTACCCGTTTTCGTGTCCCACCAGAACACGCGGTATTTTCCGGCGTCGAGTCCCGGAACGCTCACGGTAGAAACGAACGGTTTGGCGTCCGCAGGGGTTTCGCTCGGATAAATCCATGCCGCCACGGATTCCCTGTCCGCCTTTGCCACGGTTTTTGCCGGTGCGCCGTAGGGCGATAACGTGAACCGTTCGATTCGCGCCCAATCCTGCCCGCTGTTTTGAAGGCGAACGACGTGCGAACCGACAGGAACCGCGACTGTGAGCGTTTCCGCCACGCGGGTATCGGTGTTTGCGGCGGGAAACACTTTCTCGGTGAGCGTTTCGCCGTCCACTTGCACCGCGACTTTCGCGCCGAACTTCGACACCTGCCCGATTCGTACCGCGAATGTTCCGGGCCTGTCAAACGTCACTGCGAACTCCAAGAAGGGGAGTAGGGTGCGGTTGTTATCGCCTTGCAGGTACGGCGACATCGCGCCCGCGCCCAGCACTTCACCGTTCGGCTCCACCGTGTAGCGCGTTTGCTTCGCGCCTTCCCAACCGCCCCCACCGCCGAACGATGCCGCGCCCGCACCGCGATTGCTATCTGCGAAGGTGGGCGTAATCGGTAGCATTGCCCGTCGCCCGGCTAAGCCGAACACGCGCAAAAAGTCGGTTGCCGGTTTCCATGCCCCGGTCAGGTTCCGCTTGCCGATATTGTCCCATGTCCAGTATTGCGCCGCGCCCGACGCCGTGGTCATGATGCCGCTCCACAGGATTTGGTGTAAAAACGCGCCATCGTCTTTGTCAAGGTCGCCACTTCCGCCGATCTCGCCGTAAAATATCGGTTTAAGCGGGTCGCTTTTGCCGTCGGCTTTGCCCGCCGCGAACGCTTCCCCCACGGTGCGAATCGTGCCGACCAGATCGGACGGGTATGAGTGCGGCTGGCGGTAGTCCATCGCGTCGTACAAGCCGGTGATATTCTCGTCGGAACTGGTCGTCACCATGTGCTTGTGAACATCGTGCTGGCGGATAAACGCCGCCATTTCCTTGTGCCATCCGGCGATAGCGGCGTAGTCGCGCTTACGCCCGCTGTTCGTAAACTGCACTTCGTTGTACAATTCCCACGCGAGAACGTGCGGCGAATACCCCCACCGGGCGATAATGTAGCGATACTTTGCCCGCGTGTATGCCCGCGCTTTGTCGTTCGTGAAAAACTCGTCGGGTGTGGCGAGAAAACCGCCGTTCTTCACGCTCCATGGGTTGTCGTTCCAGTTCGGGTTGACCTCTTCCGAATACTGTCCGTGGTGCTGAAAGACCATCTGAAACGGTACGTTCGCCGTCTCTGCCGCCGCGACGATACCATCCCAGCGTTTGGCGACTGTGAGGCTGAGCGTTCCGGTATTGACGGTTTCGCCTTGTACCCAGTCGAGGTTTTTACCGTCCCAGTGGTTCATCCAGATACGCGCCCAGTTTTGCCCGGTGCGTCCCATGTCGCCGAGGAACGTTTCGATCACCACGCCGCCGCTGTTCCACGCCGCGTTGCACCCGATGGGGTAATACGGTGTGCCGTTCTCGTAGGCGAAGAAGCGCATATTTTTGGGATCGCGCCGGATAAAGCCCGCCCCTGTGCTATTGGCAAGGGTGAACTCACGCGGCGCGATATTCTTGGCGTTCACGCTTTGTCCGTTTCGCAGAACGCGCTTGACCTTCCACATTCCCGGTGTCGGCGGGGTACACCGCATTTCCCAGTTTGTGCCGCCATCGAAGAACGCGGGCGCGGTAAACGTTTTGCCGCCGCTTTCGAGCTCCACTTGAATATCGTTTTCGAGAAAGTCGAACGGATTGCCGGTCAAATCGGTTAGTTCAAAGCGCATGGTAATTTTGGAGGGGGAACCGGCGCGTCCCCAAACGCGGGCGCAACCGCCCGCAACGCCGGAAAAAAGAAGCGTCGCCAAAAGAGCGCGACGCTTAACCAGTGGATATTTCATAAATTATAGTTTCAAGGGGCGGCGTTTGCCGCCATCACGGGAGTCGCTACGATAGTTTCCTCCGGCACGGCGTCCGGCGCGGCTTGATGGAACGAAATATCATCGGCGTAAAAAGTCGTTGGTTCGCCCGACTGATTTTGTATCCAGAAAGCGTTGATGTCGCCGCGCCCGGCAATACCAAAGTCGGACAGGGGAACCGCGACGCGCACCCACTTGTTCGCGGGAAGCGGCGCGACACCAACCGGCTTCTGCGTTTTGCCACCGGCAACGAAGCAAAGTTGGAGCGTTTGTCCGCCTTTTTCGCCACCGTTCACGAATAGCACAACGTACTTATAAGGCGACATGTTCACGGTCGGGTGGTAGATTTTGACGGCTTCATACGGCGCGGCTTCCGTGCGAATCGAAGTTCCCGCTTTGCCGCGCACCGGTGCGGCGTTGGCGTAATCCACGACCTTTGCCCAACCGCGTTCCTGCCAACCGTTGTCCAGTTTGTCTGAGTAAACAACGAGGTTGGGGGTGGCACTGCCACTACGCGCCGGCGCGAATTGCACGGCTACCGGTACGACCGGCGGCGCGGTGACAGCCGGTACTGGAGGGCGTTTCCAGAGCGCGGCAAGTACAAGCAGGGTAATGGCTCCGATAATTACGGTAAGCCCCATCGGTTTCAAAACAATTCGCATAAGAACCCCTTGCATCGCTACCAACAATGGGCGGTGCCTACTTTTTGTTTTTCAGATATTCTTTGAATTTCTGCTCGCCTTCTTTGTTATTTTTCAATGAAAGAGCGGCGTTTTGCTTCTCGCGTTCGAGCATTTCCGTCGAAGGGGCACCGGCGGCGGATGCGGGCGCGTTCGCGGCGGGCGGAAGAACAGGTGCAACCACCGCTTTTTCTTCTTCCTTGGCACAACCGGCAAGTAAAGATACACAGGATACGCAGAATATGCTGACTACTATATTTTTGGTTTTTACGTAGTGATTCATTAGTTTTCTCCTACCGTCAAGCGGGGAAGGCGGAAGGAATAATCTCTGCCTTCCCCGATTTTTAATTAATCGTTCGGATCGAGCGTCCAGAATCCGCCGTCATTCCACGGAAAACTGAACGTTTTGTCACCGGCGGGTCCGTTGGTTTGTTCAGGTCTGTACCACTTCGAGTGCCCATCCGCGAAGGCGTAGTTCCATCCGCCGCTATGCACCGGCTTATAAGCCGTTTTTTGCCCATCGGAAATTGCCTGTGCATCCGTCAACCAGCCGTACAATTCACCGAAGTTATACTGTTGCTGTTGCATCATTCCATAAGCATGACTGTTGCCCGCCCAGTTTGTCGCACTCCTAACCGTGTGGAACTCAACAATCAAAAGCGATGTTGCCGGTGAAGGAACATCGGCGAGAGCGCGGGTGAGGTCGCAGGTTGCATTAGGCGCATTGGTCGCGCCTTTGTCGGGGCGCGGGATGACGCCTTGAGACAATACGGGATGCCCTTCCGCGTCGTTGCGCCAGCTCGAAGCGAGCGCGTAGCTACGACGTCCCTTATTCTCCAGATAATCTACACGGGCTTTGCTGTCGCTTGGACATTCCCAAACTTGCCCGCCCTGCCCGATAACCTCGAAAGTTTGACCAGCTGCCGTTCCGGCACGCCCGTTCTTGATATACGGATTGACGACGTTATCCCACGTTACTGTTGAATCAAAGTTCGCATACGGCTGGGTGGGATCCAAGTAGAACTCCGAGCGGGGAAACGTTTCGTCGTAGTCTTGAATGTACTGAACGACGGCAAGCCCGATTTGCTTGGTGTTCGATAGGCACGACGTTTGTCGTGCTTTTTCACGGGCTTGTGCGAAGACCGGGAAAAGGATCGCGGCGAGAATCGCAATGATAGCGATTACGACGAGTAGTTCTATCAAGGTGAAACCTTGACGTAGACGATTGTTTTTCATTTTGTTTAACTTCCTTGTGTGATTAACACGTTTGCGCGGCAAACTATGCCGTGGTCTATGATTTTGGCGGGCAACACGACTGCCGTATCACCGGCAACACCGGCAGTAAGTGACACATCGGGGACGTTTCTGCCTCGCTTCCGCTTGCTAACTCACGCCGTTTCAAACGATCCCATAGGGAGCGCACGGCGTAGCGTCCCATGGATTCCTTGTTGACCCGTACCGTGGTTAGCGGCGGGTCGGTGTGCGACGCGGATTCAACGTCATCAAATCCGGCGATGCTGATGTCTTCGGGAACCCGTAGCCGAAGTTCGCGGCACATTTTCAGCGCGGCAATCGCGTTGGTATCGTTCGCAGCGACAATCGCGGTCGGGCGATCCGGCGATCTGAGCAGGGTGTACAGTTCGGCAGTTGCGATTTCCTCGTTGTCGGTCGCCCCGATGACCAAATCGCGGTTCGGCGTAATCCCCGACTCAAACAACGCGCATACATAGCCGTTCTCGCGCAAATGGAACGTTCCCATCATCGCGCCGCCCAAAAAGAAGCCGATGCGCCGGTGTCCGAGTTCGACCAAATAGCGGGTGATTTCATACGCCCCGCCGAAAGAATCGGAGATAATGCCCTCAAAACCGTTGTCTTTGTCGTAGTAATCCACCAAAATGATTTCGGAAACGTTCTGCGCGAACTTGCCCAAAACCTCGGTGTCGGCTCGTCCTACCAGAAGCATTCCCTCAATCGCCCGTTCGCGGATCATGCGCGGGGCTTCGGCTAAAAAACGATTGCGCGTCGTGGTGCTAACGAGAAGGTTGACGCCGAGTTCGGACGCTTGCGCTTGTGCGCCCGATAGTACCGGCGCGTAAAAATTATTGGTCGCTATCGTGTCACCGGGCGAATCGGTCGCGGCGAAGAACTGAAAGCCCATCGTATCGGGAAGAAACGAACCGTTTTTCTCGTTTCGCTTCTGACGTACCTTCGCACCGGCTATCGAACGGTTTTGCGGGGGGCGATATTCAAGGGTACGTGCCGAATCCAGAACGCGCCGTTTGGTTTGCTCGTTAATCAGGTCGGGTGAGGCGAACGCACGGCTCACCGTTGCCGGGGAAACGCCTGCGTGTTTCGCTACTTCGCGGATACTGGACACAACATTATTGTACGACAACCTGAAACATCTGTCAAGCGTTTCATGAAAAAATTATGAACGTTTCATGAAACGTACTTTCGCAGAAAGACAGTCCCACGCCCCCGCCGACGCGGTACAATACGGGTAATGAATACGGAAATGGCAGGAGTGCCGCGAGTTGGGGTTCTCGCGCTCCAAGGCGGGTTCAACGCGCACATTGTTGCGGCGAACGCGGCGGGCGCAAATGCGGTGGCGGTGCGAACGCCAGAGCAAATCGCGGCGTGCGACGGTCTGATTTTGCCCGGCGGCGAAAGCACGACTATCGGGCGACTGATGACGCGTTACGGTTTAGATGCCGCGATTCGGGAAGCGCACGACGCGGGCAAGCCTATCTTCGGCACCTGCGCGGGGATGATTCTGCTCGCAAAGCATATTGACGGTGGCGAAAAGCGCGGCGGTCAACCGACCCTCGGCTTGATGGATATTGGCGTCGTGCGAAACGCCTTTGGGCGACAAACCGAATCGTTCGAGACCGATTTAACCGTGCCAAACGATGTTGCCGACGGCGGAACCGTGCGCGGCGTGTTTATCCGCGCCCCGTACCTGACCGATGCCGGAAGCGACGTGCGGATTCTGGCGCGGTTCGATGGCAAAGCGGTTTTGGCGGAGCAAGGCAACTTGCTTGCGGCGGCGTTCCATCCCGAACTGACGGGCGACTTACGACTGCACCGGTACTTCGTGCGCCGGGTGGCAGACCGGAAGCAAGAGGTAGGTTCGTGAAAACCGGCTGGCTTGTTGGCGCAGGGTTCGCGCTAACGCTCGGCGCGGTGGCGCGGATGGCGACCGCGCCTGCCGTCGCTACGCCCCCGGTTCCCGCGCCGGTCGCTTACGGCGACGCCTTTTTGCGAACGTCATGGACGGTTTCGGTTCCCGGTGCAACCGGTGTACACCTTGCCCCGAATGGCAAATCCGCCGCGTGGACGGACGCGAACGGGTGTGTCCGGCGCATCAACACGGGCAATGGGCGCACCGTTTGGCGCACATCGCCGCTTGCGGGTGTCAACCGCGTGGTGGTGGGGGCGGGCGGCGACGTGGCAGCGTTCTCCGGCTTGAACCCCGAACGCAACTCCGTCGTTCTGTTGGACGCCGACACCGGCGACAAAAAAACGCGGGTGTTCGCGGGAAATGGCGCGGTTTGGTCGGCGGCGTTTGGCAGCAAAACCGTGTTTGCCGCACAAACCGTGTTCGTCGGCACGGGGGGGCGCATCGTGTACGCATTCAGAGCCGTGCCAAGCGACAAGCCGCGCTTCTTAGCGGCGGGGATTCCCGACGATCTGGCGGTGTCGGCGGACGGTTCGCGCCTCGCGTTCGCTACATGGTCGCCCGCGTCGGTGAACGGGTGCGCGGTGGCGGGAAGCGGTACGCCGTGGCGATTCCCCGAAAAGCCGGGGCGTCGTGCGCGGGTATCGGTATCGGCGAACGGGGCGCGGGTGATGGCGTTGTCTACACGCGGTGCACGGGGCGAAAGCGGCGTGGTTCGCATCCACGACGGAGCAACCGGCAAACTTGTCGGGCAGGTCATGCTACCCGCGAATGCTACCGAACCGACCGCCGTGTTTGCCGCGAACGGCGAATCGGTCGCCGCGACCTACTGCGTTCGGAAGGGCGATGCCCGCGACTGGAGACTGGCGTATTTCGACGCTAAAGGACGACGCTTTTTCGCTCCGATGGGCAGTGCGCTTTTCAAGCCGCACATTGTCGCGGTGAGCGCGAACGGCAACACGCTCACCGTGCAGGACGGTGACGCGACGTTTTTCACGCTCGACCGGCGCGGCAACTTTTTGAGCCGTTTGCGTCTGCAACCTGAAGCGGCGGGCGGCAAGCCGGTGCGCGTCCTTGACGCCCTCGCCTCGGACGACGGAAAGACGATTCTGCTTCGACTTCGCGGCGACAAACTCGCGTTGCTTCGCGCCGGTTCGTAAACGCAATCGGCGCGGTAAAATAAGCGCATGGATTCCACCGAAGACCTCGCCGCCGACCTGTCCGCGCATATTTTGCGCGGCAGTCTCGACAACTTTGAACCGCTCGCCCTGCGCGTTTTCGCCTATCAGTACGCGAACAACGCGCCTTACCGAAGGTTTTGCGACGGGCGAAAACAAACGCCGGAAACGGTGACGCAGTGGGAAAATATCCCGCCCGCACCCGCCGCCGCGTTCAAACGCTTCGCCTTGTCGTGCGCCGATCCTGCCCTTTGCACGCCCGAACACGGCGGGCGCACGTTCCACTCGTCCGGCACGACCGGGAGTGAAACCAGCAAGCACTACATGGACGCCGCCACATTGCAGTTGTATTCACTAAGCACGCAGACGAGTTATAACCACTTCGTCAACGCCGACGAAGATTTCGGCTCTATCGCTGCGTTGATGCCCTTCACAAATGATGCCCCGCATTCGTCGCTTTCCTTTATGCTGAGCGTTCTTCAGTCGGAATACGACGGCACTCATTTTTGGGAAGAGGATTGGAGTAAATTATTCACGCAATGCTACAGCGAGTACGCCAAAATGGACAGTTGGCAAAACGCGCCCAAGCAGATCTTCGGTACGGCGTTCGCTTGGGTGCAACTTTTCGATTACATGGCAGAGCAGAATATCGCGCTTACCCTGCTTCCCGGTGCGCGTATCGTGGAAACCGGGGGCTTCAAGGGACGCTCCCGCGAGGTCGAACGCGGCGAATTGTATCAGATGTTCACCGAGCGGTTAGGCGTTCCCGCGTCGCACTGCGTCGCCGAATACGGAATGAGCGAGATGGCGTCGCAGTTCTACGACACCACGTACCGCGACCATGTGACCGGCATTGTGCGCGAACCGCGAAAAACCGGACTGCCGCATCTCGTGCGAACCCGCGTGATGGATCCCGTGACCGGGCAGGAAGCAAGGCTTGGCGAGCCGGGCATCCTCGCACATTACGACGTTTGCAACCTCAATTCCTGCCTTGCGATACAAACCGAGGACTACGGCTACGCGCACCCCGACGGCGAAGGCTTCGTTTTGCTCGGTCGTGCGCCCGGCGCGATTCTTCGCGGTTGCTCTCTCACCGCCGAGGAGTTCGCGGCGCGGCAACAAAATCGCTAATTGCTTGCAAATCAAAACCTGTTGCAATTGTTAGTTATATGCGCCGGATGTAAATAAATGGCACAAAACCGGGACGGCTTCGGTATTAGTTATGAATACTTCATATACGAGGGTTTATAAAAATGCGAAGACAACCGAATAGTTGGAAACAGATTCTGCTGATAGCCGTAGTGTTGCTCGGTGCGATGGGCTTGCTTTTCTCGTTAACCCGTGCGAACGAATCGGCAATCAACGCCATCCCTGCCGAAGCCGCGCACGACCACAACGGCGACGGCAAGCCCGACCACGCGGGCGACGGCGGACATTAGAACACCGGCACAATCTCGTACCAAGCCGTGCGGTGCACAGGCGATACCGCCAGCGTCAGTTTGCCGGATGCCACGCTTGTCGGGACTTCCGCTTTCCGCTTGCCGTCGTTGTCCAGCGCGTAGACCTTTGCCCCTTTCGCGCCGGTAGTAATGATCACCGTTCCAGATACGCCCTCGACCTCCACAGGTCCCGCCTTCCAGGCGTTCGCCGCGAACGTGCGTTCGGCGTTCCACTCCAAACCGGGGTTTTCCGCTTTGCTCATCACCGTGAGAAGAATCGCGCCCGATGTTGCCAGTGGTTTGCCGTCCCGCGTGGTTGCCGTCAGCGAGACGAAGTTACGCCCCGCCTTCGTACCTTGCCATTCAAGATCGCCCACGGCTTGCGTTTTGTCCCCGACGAAGCCGACCAAAGCGCGGGTTTGCGGCGTGTTCACCGAGTAAACGCCCGCCGCATGATCCCATGCCATCGGTGAGTCTTTCGGCGCGGTTCCGGCAAGCGCGATTGTCGGTTGCGCTTGCTTTGTGTTCACGAACGCAAGAGCGACGCGGTGCGTCCAGAATCCCGCCCCATCCGGCATTTTCCCCGCCGTGTTGTAGAAAGCGTAGTCATTGCCCTCGGCTTTGAGTTTCGGAATCAGCGGAACAGGAACGCTCAGCGTCATCGTTTGCGGCGACGGCGCAAGGTCGCCGCGCAGGAAAAGCCCCGCCGCAGTCGGCAAATACGCCATGATGCCGGGATGGTTGGATATGTCGAAAAATCCGTTGATCTTGCCGGTCGGCGTAGTTCCGTACACGAACAGAAATATTCCGTCCCAGTCCTGCCATGCCGCGTAGGAGAACATCATCGGCACGGTTTCCGCCGTGTATTCGTTCGGCGCGGGGTGATGGTACTCCGACACCGTGAACGGCTTTCCGGCGACGCGGTGCGTGGCGATACCGTCGAGCGTTCCCAACCCCGTGGATTTCACCATCGCGGTATTTTCGATGCGATAGTTGTCGGGGTTGAACGCCGCCGCCGGGAACGACGGGTGTTGCCAGTAGGAGTGCATATCCACGGCGTCAAGGTTTGCTTCGCGCCACGTGCCGCCGATACCGCCATACGACGCTTGCGAGCAAAACACCGTGCCGCGATAGCCCAAATCCTTCTTAATCAGCGCGTACATTCCGTCGGCGAACCGGCGTTCGGTCTCAATCAGGAACGCGGCGAAATCCGCGCCGGAAGGCGACGCCGACACATTTGTCAGCGCGATATTGCCCGCCTCGATAGTTTCGCCTTCCGGCAGACTCGAACCGCCCCCGCCCGATTTCAGCGACACGTCGCCGAGGTAAAACTCGGTCGCCGTGTCGCCGAACGACCACGACAACCGGTTCTGCTTCGGCGCGGGGTTTCGCGCAACAAACGACATGGTGTAGCGTTTCCACTGCGTTCCGACTTCAACATATTGATCCAAGCCGACAAACGACCACGGGGCGCGGTCAAGGCGCGTGTTGACCCACAGTTTGCGTGGTTCCGCCGCCTTCGCCGCGAACGACACCGTGTAGCGTTCGCCCTCTTTCAAGTCCAAGCCCTGCGCGTGCAGTTGCAAATGCCAGTTCGTGCCGCTCGTTTTGATACCGCTGACGTGAAGCACCTTGCCACCCGGCGCGTTGGTTTGCCCCGCCGCCGATTCGGGCGAAAGCGCGGCGTTTGTGTCAAACTGATGCTCCAAATAGAAGCCATCCGCGCCGGTTCCGAACTGCCCGTTCGGAACCATTTCTGCGCCGAGTGGTTTGGCGACGCCGTTCCACGCCGCTTGCAAACCCGCCGATGTTTTGTACTTGCGCTTCAAAAAAGCGTTCCAACCGGTTTGCAGAATATTCCGATAATGCGCGGGAAGCGTCGTGATACCGTCCGCCGCGCCGAGAAGCGTATCCTCGTTGGTAATCTCCACGATAGCGATCACCGGGTCGGTCGCGTAAGTGAACCCAGTGTACGGGTTCTTGTGAGACAGCATTTCGCGGGCATACTTGCGCTGAAGTTCTATCGCCTTCGGCTCGAAGTACGACACCGCTTTGCCTTCGGGGTTAATTTTGTCGGCGTCGGGAAAGCCCATCGCGGCGTTCCACGGGCGCACGATATGCAGGTTCAAATCTACATAAATCCCGTTTTTCTTGAGTTGTGCTACAAGGTAATCGAAACGCTCCAAAGAGCGGGCGTCAATGATGAGTTGCGGCTTCGCGCCGTTCCACCCGCCCTCGAAATAGAAGATATTCGGCGTTTCCCAAGTCGCGTCCAAATGGTGCAAGCGCACCATGTTGATACCGGCGCGGTGCAACCGGCTTGCCATCTTCTCGGATTCGTCGTGCGTGGGAAACACTGCCGCTGCCCCGACACCAGTAGCGAGAAAGCGTACCCGCTTGCCCGAAGCATCGTAGTAATGCCCGTTTCGCGCCACAATGCGGTGCTTCTCCGTGAGCGGCGC
>JACMIU010000003.1 GCA_014380985.1 Armatimonadota bacterium
CGGTTCGTTCCCGTTCTACCTGTTCTTCTGGGTGTTCAATATCGGCTCCCTCGGCTACGCCAACTGGCCCCGCAAAAAGATTCACGACGAACTCGAAGCCGAAATCGCTAAGATGGAAAAATTGATGAACGAGCGGCGCGAGAAAATCGCCGCCCGCCGTCAGGCATACGCGGGTGGAAGCGGACTGCAAGGATTGGGCGCGTCGGCGTTCGGTTCACTCCATGATTTCGTCGCGGACAAGATGGCGAAAACCTCGATGAATCAGGTCTTACAGATCAAGGGCATCACGATTTCCACGCTCCGCACTCTGAAAAGCAACGGTGTGACCACCGCGCTTCACTTGCAAGGACGCTTTGCGATTCCCGGCGTTCCCGCGCACGAAATGGCGGCACTCCAGCAGTGGAGCCGCGATTTAGAAATGCGAGCCGCCGACGAGTACCGGCACTCCGGCGCGAAGAACGCCCCGCAACTCAACACCGCCGAAATCGCCCGGTGGGAGCAGGAAGCCGCCGAGTTCGAGCGCGAGCGCGACCGCCTTTTGCGCGAAAAGGCGCAGTTTCCCGATGTGTCGTTCTGGAACGTCTACTGGCGCAAACTGTTCGGGCTACCCGAAAACGTGTCGCCCCCCGCGACAAGTCCGTAGCAAGGGGCAATCTACGGCTCGGCGATGCTCGGCAGTTTCCCGACCTGCCACCCGGCGTTGTTGAGAAAGTCGGCGACGGCGGTTCCCGGTGGAACCAGTTCGTCAATCGCATGGTTCAGCGTTTCCGGCACGGCAAGCGTCGCGGCGGGCAGCAGTTCGCGGAACTGCTCGATGGTGCGGGGTCCGATAATCGGCGCGGTGACAATATCACGCTCTCGAACCCAAGCAACCGCCACCACGGCGGGCGATAAACCGTGTTCGCGGGCGAGTTCCACGAAGCGGAGCGATACCGCGCCCGCGTCCCTGTTGGTGCGCTGTTGCCACATTTTGTTGCGATCAATGCGCGACCCGGCAGGAAGCGTGTTTGCGGAAACGTCCGCACCGTACCGCCCGGTCAGTTGCCCCCCGGCGAGCGGCGACCACGCGATTAGTCCCCAGCCTTCTTTTCGCAGAAACCCGGCGCGGTCGTTTTCGATGCGCCGATCCAAAATGTTGTACGGCGACTGATCGCTCACCGGCTCGACCCAGCCCCGGCTACGAGGAACCCACGCCGACTCCGCCATCTGCCACGACGCGAACGTGGACGTTCCCCAGTAGCGGATTTTGCCGTCGCGCACCAGCGTATCCAACGTTTGCGCGGTTTCCTCGAACGGTGTTGTTGGGTCGTAGCGGTGCAGTTGAAACAGATCAATGTAATCGGTTTGCAGTCTACGCAGACTCGCCTCGACCGCGTGAATCAAGTGGCGGCGCGATAATCCCCGGTCGTTCGCGCCGTCACCCATCGCGCCGTGCGCCTTCGTGGCTAACACAATGTCGTCGCGGAAGCCGAACTTCGCAAACGCCGCGCCGATTATTTCCTCGCTTCGCCCCTTGCCATACACGTTCGCCGTGTCCCAGAACGTGATGCCCGCCTCGTGCGCCTCGCGCAGAATCGTCAGCGAATCCGCCTCCGACGTAGATTCACCAAAGTTCATCGCTCCCAAACACAGGTTGCTGACTTTTAAGCCCGACCGCCCCAGTGGCACGGTCGGGGTTTGTGTTGTTATACTCATACTATTTCGCGCCGTCCCCCTACGATACGTTATTTCTTCGCCGTTTCTGCGACCTGCGTTTCGGTTGGCAAAAGCGCGGCGTACTGCTCCGGCGTCAGAAGCCCGACGGAAACGTCCACCTTTTTCGGCAACAATCCGATACGGTGGAAATTGTCGGCGACCTGCTGTTGCGTTCGCATAAGTTCGGCATCTACCGGACGATACCCGATAAACCGCTTGCCTTGGCGCGTGCGCTTTTGTATCGCCTCCAATTTGTCCACGCTCACGCCCATTGTCGGCGCAAGCAGAACCGCCGCCTCGTGCGGATGCTCCCGCGACCAGATGCTTGCCTTTTCGATTTCGGCAAGCGTGATGCGTATCCAATCGGGATGGTTCACGGCGAACGGGCGCGTGGAAACGTAGAACCCGCCCGCCGAAACGATACCCGAACCGTTCACGATAACCCGCGCCTTCATGTCCTGCTCGGCGGCGGCGAGGTACGGATCCCAAATCGCCCATGCGTCAATTGTGCCGCCTTCAAACGCCACACGCCCATCTGCCGGAGCGAGATACTGCGGCTGAATCGCGCTGTACGGCACGTTCGCTTTGTCCAACGCCTGCACCAGAAAGTTGTGCGTCCCCGTGCCTTTTTGAATGCCGACGCGCTTGCCGCGCAGGTCGGCGACGGTGCGGATTTCGGAACCGGGCGCGACTAAAATCGCCCGGCTCGCGCCGTCGCCGGGCGGCAGATTCGCTACATAGACTAATGGCACATTCGCCGCTTGCGCGAAAATCAGCGGCGCGTCGCCCATGCTGGAAAAATCCACGCTCCCGACCGCGAGTGCTTCCAATGTTTGCGGACCCGCCGCGAAGTTGATGTACTCGACGGCAACGCCAAGCGGCGCGAGACGTCTCTCCAGATCGCCGCGAAGTCGCAGAACATCAATCGCGCCCGCTTTCTGATACCCGATGCGGATTACGCGCCGCTCTCCCAGCGGGGAAGCCGTCCCATTAGCCCCCCCACCCTCTGAGGTTTGGCGTCGTTGCCCGCAACCGCTTCCCGCGAATAAGGCGAGCAGAATCAGCCCTATCACGCGAAGCGGCGCAGTGTTATAAATCATCGTTAATCCTCCCGGAACCAGACCTGCGCGGTGGGCGCGAGGCTTTGGCGATACGCGACGCCCCGCGTACCGGGGGTCGGCACGTCGTCAATATACGTCGCGCCCGGCGTGAAGTTTGGCGCGGGGGCTTTGTACCACTTCGCGTGACCGTCAAACAGCAGATAGTTCGCGCCGCCGCTGTGCCGGTCGCGGGCATAGACATAGGTCAGCGAGTTGTCCTTGACCGGGTTGGTGGTCGCCACCGGTAGCACGGTTCCGGTGCGCGGGTCGGTGTAATCATTGGTGTCGTTGCCCATCGTGTACACCCGTTGCCCCGCGCCCTCGGCGAGGGCGACGACCTGCGCCGGGGCTTTCAAATCGGCGAGCGTGGAAATCGGTTGCTCCGCCCATGCCGGGGGAATGTCGGGCGCGGTTTCGTTCTGGGCGCGGGGTGGGGCATAATTGCCGTTTAGCACGTAACTCCACGACGGATTGACACCGAACGCCCGGTACTGCTTGTCGTAATTCGGGCAGAAGTACACGCTGATACTTTTGCCCGCCGTGGTGGCGGTTCCCGAAACCACGGAACTGGCATCGGTACGGTTGTAGCCACCTTTCACATACGGCTCGACCAGCGCGTACCAGTGCAAGCGCGGGTTCACGGTTCCAGCAAGGAGAGATGCCTCGGCTGGCACGTTGGCGGGCGGGAACGTCTCGTCGAAGTCCTGCACGTAGCCGAGGATAGCGAGTCCGAGTTGCTTCTCGTTCGAGATGCAGGCGGACTGCCGCGCTTTTTCGCGGGCTTGTGCGAATACGGGAAACAAAATCGCGGCAAGAATGGCGATTATAGCGATAACTACTAATAGTTCAATCAGGGTGAAACCGTTACGGCTTTTCATAGGTTTATCCTTTCATAAAGGGCGGCACGATTGCCGCCCGGTCGGTGTTTGTTTTAGCGAATCGCCGCGTCTTTCGGCACGGGCGACGGGTTTAGAGAATGCGATACCGAGTTCGGGTAGCCGAAGCGACCGGCGGGAACCGGGTGCGCGTTGAACGGCGATGAGTCCGGCTTTTGTAGATTGATGTGCGGGAACACGTATTCCGCGCAGGCATACGCTTCTTCGAGCGACGGATAGCCCGACAGCACGAACGTATCCATGCCGAGGTCAGTGTATTCGCCCATCAAGCGGGCGATGGATTCGCCGGAACCGACGAGTGTCGTTCCCGCGCCGCCGCGCACCAGCCCGACGCCCGCCCACAGGTTCGGATGAATGTACAGGTTGTCGCGTTTGCCGCCGTGTAGCGACGCCATCCGACGTTGTCCTTCCGACTCGGAAGCGGCGTAGGCGGCTTGCGCGGCGTCAATCGTGTCGCTGGAAACGTGCTTAATCAACTCATTGGCGGCGGCATATGCTTCGCCATCGGTAGCGCGGGCAATCACGTGAAGCCGGATACCGAACCGAACCGTGCGCCCGTGCGACGCGGCGATTTCGCGCACCGCGTCAATCTTCTCTTTCACCAGTGCGGGCGGTTCGCCCCACGACAGGTAAACGTCCACATGTTTTCCGGCGACTTCGAGCGCGGCGGGCGACGATCCGCCAAAGTAGATCGGGGGGTACGGCTTTTGCACCGGCTTAATTTGCTGACGACCGTTTTTGATTCGCAAATGCTTGCCCGCGAACGTGGTCACATCGCCGCGCATCAGCGAACGCCAAATCGTCAAAAACTCGTCGGTAATTTCGTATCGTTCGTCGTGGTTGGCGAAAATACCGTCGGCTTCTAACTGCTCGGTGCTTGCCCCAGTGACGATGTTGAGCAGAATCCGACCGTTTGAGAGTTCGTCGAAACTCGCCGTCATTCGCGCCCAGAGTGCCGGGGTCATGATCGAGGGTCGGGCGGCGACGAGAAACTTCAACCGCTCCGTTGCTCCGATTAGCGCGGTCGCCACCGTGAGCGGGTCGAGCTTAGTTCCCGTGCCGAGAAGCATTCCGCCAAAGCCGAGGGAATCTACGGCTTGCGTGATCTGCTTCAAATACGCGAAGGTCGGTTTGCGCCGTCCTTCTTCCGTGCCGAGATACCGCTCGTCGCCCTGCGTCGGCAAGTACCAAAAAACATCTACCGGTTTGGTCATTTTGCTTCCTTTCACCGCGAAAAATAAAGTGCGAAAAACAAAAAGGTCGGAACTTCGCAAGGAAGTTCCGACCTCCAGTGGACTGGTCAGTTAGAAAATGGTTGAGAGCAAACGGCAGAGGGTGCGGCAATCACAGCCCGGTACTGCCGTCGAAACTACCGGGAGCCGCAGGTACAACGACAACAACAGCATCGCATGAGGGGGAGAAAGGGGTTGGGCGAGATCATATTTAATCCTGAGTATTTCAATCGGCTTACATTTTGATTATAATCGTGCTGGGCTACGCTTGTCAAGGGAGCCACGAAACTTTTTTTAGCCGGTATACTGATACCAACATTATGCTAAAACCCGGAATGTTCAAAAACGTTTTTCAGAGCCTTGACGCCCTTGTTACCGGGCGCGGGCGCATTGACGACGACCTGTTCGATCAATTCGAGGAAGCGTTGCTGTCCGCCGATCTATCGGTATCGTCCACGGACAAAATACTTGCCGAACTCAAGCAGTACGTGCGCGACAAACGCCTTGTTGACGTCAAAGACGTGCGCGACGGTTTAACGATTGCGCTGGTGAACGCACTCGGAGCGCAGAAGGATTCAGATCTGCACTTTTCGCCAACCGCGCCGTCGCTGTTTCTGATGGTCGGCGTCAACGGCGTTGGCAAAACCACCACATTAGGGAAGTTAGCGTACCAACAGGCGCAGGAGGGCAAGAAGGTGTTACTCGCCGCCGGGGACACGTTCCGCGCCGCCGCCGCCGAACAGCTCGAAATCTGGGCGACCCGCGCCGGAGCCGACTTCGTGCGCCAGCAGGAGCGTTCCGACCCCGCCGCCGTGGTGTTCGACGCGATCAACAAGGCGAAGAACTTAGGTTCGGATTTAATTTTGGTGGATACGGCAGGGCGTCTGCACAACAAGGCGAACCTGATGGAGGAACTGAAAAAAATCGGGCGCGTTTGTGAGCGCGAACTCGGACGCCCCCCCGACGAGGTGCTACTCGCTCTGGACGCCACCACCGGGCAGAACGCGGTTTCGCAGGCGAAGGAGTTCAAGCAGTCGGTTCCGCTGACGGGAATCGCGCTGTCGAAATTAGACGGCACGGCGCGGGGCGGCGTGGTGATTTCGCTCCGGGAGCAGTTAGGCTTGCCGATTAAGTTAGTCGGCGTCGGGGAGGGAATCGAGGATTTGCTGCATTTCGACCCGGCGTTGTTCGTCGAGGCGATGCTTTCGGTGGACTGATGCCACCGTCCACCGCCATGACCGACACCACCGACACCGAGGAAACGCTCCGCTACTGGCTTGCACAGGAGGACGTGTACCCGTCGCGCTACACGCAAAACTTTCTGAAGGAGACGGCGGAAGACGACGCGGGCGACATTCTGGACAGTATCGCCCGCGACGCCGAACCGCAAATGCACTCGTATCTCGAACTACTCTGGACGGCGTTCGCCACCATCGGCTTTCTGCCGTCGGGCGGTGGCAAAATCCCGCGCCGCAAAGCGGGTGTACGCGCCGCTCTGATGCTCTCCGACCGCGATGATGCGCGGTGCGTCGCGCCGTTGGTGCGCGTTTTCGAGACCGATCCCATGTGGCAGAACCGCTACCAGACGCAGATTGTGTCCGCACTAACGCATTATTTTTCGCGCAATGCGGGCAAGGTTACGGCGTCGGAGGTTGTTGCAGACGCCGAAAGAATCGCCGGGCGCGTTTGGCGTTACACGCCGCGCCGCGATTTGCCGGAAGCGTGGGCGCGTCTCGTTGTCGCCGCACTATCGTTCGTTCACGCCGCTGGTGCGGGAGCCGACCTGTTAGACGCCGTAGCGGGCGCGAAGGTGGACACGCTCCCGAACCGCGCCGGAGTGCGTGAGGCGGTGGGTCGGTTGCTCGAAGGGCAAACGTAGCCACTTAACTTTGCGCCGTGTGATTTGCTTGTGCCGCGTTGATACGA
>JACMIU010000324.1 GCA_014380985.1 Armatimonadota bacterium
ATGGACACCAAGCCCGGAAAAAAGAAACGAGAACGACGCCGCACCGTCGCTCGGCTTCCGGGCTTGGTGTCCTTTGTGCCTTTGTGGTTCGTTTCTAACGCTCGATAGATTTAACGGGGCTTGCGGGCATTGTCCAAGCGGGGGCGAGGATGAACGGCGCGAAGTGACGCGGGTTGACCGCCCACGCGACATCAATCTCAACGTCCACGCCCCAAACTATGTTGATGTATCGCCCGGCGTAACTCCACGGTTCGCCGGGCAGAACGGCGGTGAACGGCACGGTTTTTACAAAGCCCGCCGATAACGCGCCTTCCGCTTCCTGCACCGTGTACCAAACCACTTCGTCGGTATCGCCCTTGCCTTCGGTGCGCCACTTGATTCGCACGAACAGTCTCTTATAGGTGATATTTTCGGAGGGCGTGATTTCGACAAAGCCGGACACGGTTTCGCCGGGAACGAAGCGCGGTATCTCGCGCCGTGCTACGTCGGGCGTCCCGGTAGTGAACGACACGAAAATATCGGCTTTGTCGGAGCGAAACAAACTGCTAAACATTTATACGTCCTTCACCCGCCCTGTGTACGGGGCTTCGTACCCTTGCTCAAACCGTTCCGGCAACACGCGCACGGGGTATGTTTCGTTGACATCGGGCCAGCGGGCGATGCTTACCTTGACACGCAAAAGCCACTCGATGCGGTTGTTGCTTCCGAGAAACGTGTGCATGCCGTCCGGGGGAACCGTGAAGCGGTGCGATAAATCGAGGTGATCGCCCGCCCTGTACGATCCACGTGGGATTTCCTTTGTGTAAACCGGCACTTCGTGCGTTTCTGTGTACGTGTCGGTTCCGCGCCGGTAAATCGCGGTTTCGCGCATGAAAAACTCAACCCGCGCAAAATCAAGGTCGAGGCGGTCTTTGAACGCCTGATAGTAGCGAAAGTCAAACGATTCACCGAGGCGCACGGCTTCGCGGGAAACGTCAATTTCGGGGGGCGTGATCTTCCATGCGCGAATCTGCGGCAACAGTGCCACGCCCAAAATCGTCAAGCCGATTGCCCAGAGTACCAGCAGAATTATCCCCGTGCCGAACCCTATCCCGCCAAACGCTTTTACCATCGTAAATAGCGCGGTTCCGGCAAGCCAGACAATGCCGCAACCGACGCCGCCTTGCCGTGCAACATTGCTGGCTTGTTTCGCCTGTTCGACCGTGACAGGTACGCTCGGCGGTAGTTGCTGATACGCCATTTGCTTTGTCCGTTCCTACCGTGCCGCTGCTAAAAGACGACCGGCTTCCTGACGCCGCGCACGGGTTTTGCGCCGGATAATCGCCGCGCCGAGAGAGGAGGCGACAAGGGCGGGGTCGGCGGGAACCACGAACGCCCCGGTATACGAAGAATCGTCAATCAAGCGTTCGCGCTCCACGGATGAGGCGACCAGCGCGAACACCGGCACTTCTTTGGCGAGCGGGTCGGCGGCGAACGCAGCAAGCAACACGCTTGCGCCAGTCGCCGTCGCCGCGTCGCGCAGGTCAAAAACAAACGCCGCCGTGGTGATTTCGTGCGCGTAGCGCGTCGCGTCGGACAGAGGCGCGGACACCATACGGTAGCCGTTCGCGGTTAGCGCGGCGTTCAACTTGCCGGTTTCGGCGGCGTCGCCGGACACCAGCACCACGGTTCCCGGTGCGTCGGCGGCGCGGCTTGGTTTGGCACGCACCCCTAAACGCCCCGCCTGTCGAAGCGGCATCAGCTCGTCATCGGGCGTTTGCAAGCCGACCTGCGACGGCAAGCCCGACGCATCGCGCAGTCGCCGCACTTCGCCAACGAGTTCGGA
>JACMIU010000325.1 GCA_014380985.1 Armatimonadota bacterium
CCGTGCAGAAGTCCGACGCGGTATTCGGGGAACGTGTGCGCCTGAAGGTGCGCGGCAAGTTCGGTGGCGGCGCGGCTTTGCACCTTTTCCGATTCCTCGACCAGCGGGCAGACCACAAACGCCTGTCGCCCGCTTTGCAGAACCTTACGGACACCCTCATAAACGCCGTCTTTTTCCGCCGAGCGTTTCCAGTGTGTTTTGATCGCCTTGCGCCCCGGCGGAAGCGCGTCAATGATCGAAACATCCAAGTCGCCGTACACCGTGAGCGTCAGGGTGCGCGGAATCGGCGTCGCGGTCATCACCAAAATATCGGGCTGGCGCAGGATGCCGGAATCCCGCGCCCCTTTCGCGCTTAAAGCGGCGCGTTGCAGAACGCCGAAGCGGTGTTGTTCGTCAATCACGGCAAGCCCCAACTTGTGAAACGTTACCGTGTCCTGAATCAGGGCGTGGGTTCCGACCACAATACCCGTTTCGCCCGCCGCTATCCGCTCCTTGACCTCGCGCTTGCCGCGCTCCGAGACCGACCCGGTGAGCAGATCCACGCGCACCCCTAAGGACTCCTCCAGAACCCCGCGCAGGTTCCGAAGGTGTTGCTCGGCTAAAATCTCGGTCGGAGCCATCAGCGCGGATTGGTAGCCGTTCCGCACAGCAATCAGCATCGCCCCCATCGCCACCGCCGTTTTGCCGCTTCCCACGTCCCCCTGCACAAGGCGGTTCATCGGCTCGGTGCTGTTCATATCGGCGGCGATCTCGGCTAAAACCCGCGCTTGCGCCCCGGTCAAGGTGAATGGTAACGCTCCGGCGAACTCGCGCAAGGGGCTTTCGACATCGGCGAACTCGATTCCGGTTTGCCGCTTGCCGCTCATTTTGCGGTCGGCGAGAAGCAACTGGAGCAAAAGAAGTTCGTCGTAAGCGAGGCGGCGACGGGCGGCGGTTTTCTCGGCGTCACCGGGCGGAAAGTGAACGTGCCGCAGGGCGACGGCGAGCGGTACGAAACCGCGCTTTGTGCGAAGCACGGGCGGCAACGTATCGGTCGCGGCATCAGCGAACTGCTCGCTCGCGGCGTGGATGATTTTGCGGAGCCGGTTCTGCGAAATGCCTTCGGTCGCGCCGTACACCGGCACGATGCGCCCGATACTCAACGAATCGGTTTCGCCGCCTTCCTCCACCGGCTCCCATTCGGGCGCAACCATTTCCACCCCGCCATACGACCGCTTGACCGTGCCGTAGGCGACCACCGATTTGCCGATTAACTTGTCGAACACGGCTTTCAGTCGCCACGTGTTGAAAAACGTCAGCGTCGCCACACCCTTATCGCCGTCGTCCAACGTGACTTTGGTGACCACTAATTTGTTTTTGAGCGGGCGGTTCTCCACCGCTGTGACCGCGCCGGAAATCACGGCGGTTTCACCGTCGCCGATGGAACGCAGTGGCACGAAATGCGAGCGGTCTTCGTAGCGCACGGGATAATGGCGGAGCAAATCGGCAAGTGAAAAGATGCCCAATTTGCCAAGAACGCCGGACAGCGACGCGCCGACGCCGCGCAGGGCGGTCACGGGCGCGGACAAAGGAGAAGCGGGCAAGTCGGGGGCGGCACTCACGCACCTATCATACCGCTTTTCTTTCCGATGAAAAATCCTTGTGGCACGGGTGCAAAAAGGTGGCAAGTCAACCGATAATTAAAAAGGGGTTTTGGCACGGTTTGTGCTTTTACCCCCTCCGTATCGGCGCGTCGGCGAACCCGACCGGCAAGTGAAGAGCATGAATATCATTTCTAAGGCAAAGCGAAACTATTTTGGTGCATCCGCGCCAAACTTCGCGGCGTCTATCACGAACTTCATAACGTCTACCACGCCGCTTCCCGACCCCGCGCCCGCCGTACAAAACCCCGCCCGACTTTCCGCTCTGCGGAAAACCGGCTTGCTCGATACCGCGCCCGAAGAAGGGTTCGACGCCCTAACGCGCCTTGCCACCCGCGTTCTCAAAACCTCGATGGCATTGGTGTCGCTGGTAGATGACGACCGGCAATTTTTCAAATCGTCTTGCGGTTTGTTCCCCGAATTAGCGGCGAAAGGCGAATCGCCGCTGTCGCACTCGCTTTGTCAATATGTGGTAGCGAATGAAGCCCCGCTCGCTATCAGCGACGCCCGCGAGATTCCCGAACTAAAGGCAAGCGGCGCAGTGTATGACTGGAGAATCGCCGCGTATCTTGGTGTGCCGATATTCTCCTCGGACGGGCAACACGTTTTGGGGTCTTTTTGCGTTCTCGATACCGCGCCGCGTTACTGGACGGAAGAGGACATCGCTTTGCTTTCCGACCTGTCGCAATCGGTGATGGGGGAAATCGAACTGCGCTCCCTGATTCGTGCGTCCCGCGAGGCGGAAGCGAAACTGGAGCGGGCGGTGCGCGGGTCGCAGGACGGTTTGTGGGAATGGGATTTAACCACCGGCGTTCTGTATCTGTCGCCGCAGTCCAAAGCCATGCTCGGCTATGCGGACGACGAAATCCCGAACACGCCCACCGCTTGGCGTGACCTGATTTACAAAGAGGACGCCGCATCCACGGTTGTCGCGGTCGAGAACTTCGTGACGTGTTGCCCCGCGCCGGAGGCGGAACAGCCGCCAGTCTGGCTTTCCTTCCCGATGGCGGACGAGATCACGGAATACCCAACGCGCTTTGAACTCGAATACCGGATGAACCACAAGGACGGCACGGTTCGCTGGCTCCATTCTCGCGGCATCGGCTACCGGAACAAGACCGGCAAACTGACTCTGCTTTCCGGGTCGCATACCGATATTACCGAACGCAAGCGCACCGAAATCGCGCTGGAGGCACAGGCGAAGGTTTTGAAGGCGCAAGCCAGCACGCTGAAAACGCAAGCCATCGAGCTCGAAAAAACCCGCGACTACGCGATTTCGTCCGCCCGCGCCAAATCGCAGTTCTTGGCAAACATGAGCCACGAAATACGAACGCCGATGAACGGCGTTATCGGCATGGTCGGCTTGATTCTGGAGACAGCACTCACGCCGGAGCAGCGCGAATATCTGCGAACGATTCGCTCGTCTTCCGAAGCGTTAATGGCGATTATCAACGATATTCTGGACTTATCTAAAATCGAATCTGGCAACCTTGAACTCGAAGAAGCCCCGTTCGTTTTGCGAACCGTGGTGGAAGAAGCCGCCGAGCTGCTGATGCCGAAGGTGAACGAAAAAGGAATCGAACTCGCGTGTTCGGTTTCCCCGTCGCTTCCGCCGGTGTTTCGCGGCGATGCCGGGCGACTGCGGCAAATCCTGCTCAATATCGGCATGAACGCCGCGAAGTTTACCGACAGCGGTTTGATAGAAATCGCCGTGCTTGCCGCGCCGGACACCGACAACGAGCGAACCGATGTCGTGCCGCTACAGTTCGTGATTAGCGACACCGGTATCGGTATCGAGCCAAGTCGTCAAGCCGCAATTTTCGAGAGTTTCACGCAAGCCGACGTTTCCACCACGCGCAAATACGGCGGCACGGGACTGGGGCTTTCTATCTCGCGCCAACTCGCACAACTGATGGGCGGGGATATTTCGCTCGTTAGCGCGGTCGGGGTGGGTAGCAGTTTCACCGTGGAGATTCCTATGTTCATCGAAACCGACGAAGATACAGCGGCAATGGCGGTCGCCGCACAGGCGATCAGTTCGCTCGGCAATAATGGCGAACCCCGCATCCAAACCCTGCTCGCGGGCAAGCGCGTTTTAATCATTGACGACGTGGCGGCAAACCGGCGGATTTTGCGCGAACAACTTTCCGCGTGGGGCGCGTGGGTGGAAGAAGCGCAAAACGGCATGGATGGCGTTCGCCTTCTCGGTGCGGGACGCGATTCCCTCACCGAAGGCGGTTTTTCGCTGGTTATCGTGGATATGTATATGCCGGGCATGGACGGGCGCGTGACGGCGCAACTGATTAGAAGCGATTCCCGGTTCGCGGCACTGCCGATTATCCTGCTTTCGTCCGGCGCAGCGGTGCGCGAACATCAACGAAAAACCGACGGCGCGGGCGAAATGTTTACCGCCGTGCTGAGTAAGCCGGTGCGCCAAGCCGATCTGCTCACGGGTATCTTGCGCTCGCTACCGGGTGAAAACCGGTTGCAAACTATCGAGCCGGTGTCGCCGGTGCCGGAAATGTTCCGCGCCGCATTCGCGCCGATGTCGCCGTCTGGCGACTACCGTTTTGAGCAGAACATCGGCGACGGGCATCTTCTCGCCGGAGTGCGTATCTTGCTCGCCGAAGATAATCTGGTCAATCAGAAAGTCGCGCTGGCATTGCTGGCAAAATGGGGCTGTCCGCCGCCGGTCGCCGTGGAAAACGGCTCCGAAGCCCTTGATAGGCTGATGGAACGCGCCGGAACCCCCGAAGCATTCGACCTTGTTCTGATGGATGTGCAGATGCCGGTGATGGACGGCTTGACCGCCACGGAACGCATTCGTGACGCCGAAGAGGCGCGGGGTTTGAAGCCGGTTCCGATTGTCGCCCTGACCGCGCACGCCATGACCGGCGACCGCGAACGCTGTTTGGCATCGGGCATGAGCGATTACGTCGCCAAGCCGGTGCGCCCGGACGCCCTGAAAAGCGTGTTGTCGAAATGGCTCGGTCTCACGCAAAGCCCATCTTTCGGCGAAACGAGTAAGGGGCTGATGCCGGTCGCATCGCTTTTGCAAACGCTGAACGAGGTCAGTTTGCGCGAATCGTGCGACGATGACGCGGCGGTGATTGCCGAAGTCTTGGAAGAATACGCGGCGAGTGTGCCGGGGCTTCTTGTACAAATCGCCGAATCGGTCGCGGGGCGCGATAGCAAAGCGGGACGTTTCGCGGCGCACACGCTCAAGGGCAGTAGCCGGACGGTGGGCGCGGACGCGATGGCGTTTGTGTGCGAACGGATCGAATCTGCGGTTATCGGCAGCGATTTCGAGGGGGCGGCAACCGAATACACCGCCGCGCAAGGCGAATGGACGCGCCTTCAGCCGGTGTTGAACGCCTTTGTCAACACTTTGTAATAAGTGCGCCCATTCGCCCGGTGCGTCCGTTTTGCCCTCGGTGCGAAAAATAGCGCTCCGGCAGACTCGCGGTGCATTCGCCGGAAACCGTGATTTGCGCCGGGGGAACACCCGCCGCGCACAGACGGCGCACCGCCGCCCCGGCTAAATCCACGCGAGGCTTGCCGTCCGCGCCGATGCAGGCGTCGGATGCAAAGAGTGCGGCGACCTCCTTTCCTACCGCGAAGGCTTCCGCGCCGATACACGCACCGATAGCAACGTGCATCGTCGCCGCTTTCGCCCCCAACGATTCGGCGAAGGTACGAAGCGTGTTCTCCAGCACATTCGCCGCCAGTCCGCGCCATCCCGCGTGGGCAACACCGACCGCGCCGCTCGCCGACGCGAAAAACACCGGCACACAATCGGCGAAAAACAGGGCGAGAAGCAGGTCGGGCGTATCGGTGATAAGGGCGTCCACGCCGGGAACCGCACCGGACAAAATTGCCGCGCCACGCCCGGCATCCGCCACGCCGACCACAGCGACCGCGCCGCCATGCACCTGCTCGGCGCAAACCATGCGCCCTAAATCCAGCCCGAAATGCGCCGCGACCCGCGCCCGGTTTTCCCGCACTGCAAGGTCGTCGTCATCGACGTGTAGCCCAAGATTGAGCGAATCGAACGGCGCGACACTCACGCCCCCAATGCGCCGCGAAAAGCCGTGCTGCACACCGGGCAGGGCGTCAAGGGCGGGAGCCGTCCAAAAATCAAGAAGCATAACGGCATATTATATCCGGCGCGAATACCGGTTCGCCGAAAAAGACACGGCGAACGCAAAATTATCGCGCTGAAAGGTTGAAATCGCTTCGGAGCGTGGTACAATACCCGATGTCGGAAGCATGGCAACGCGCTTACCGACGATGTTTGGGTAGGTAGCTCAGTGGTAGAGCAGTGCCCTTTTAAGGCATTGGCCGTGGGTTCGAATCCCACCCCACCCACTCCGGCGTAGCCTTTGTTACGTCACATCCCCTGACACCAACACGGCGACGCTGCCGCGTTGGTGTCTTTTATTTTGGAGGGCGAATAGTCGCCACGCAGGAAAGGGAAACGAAACGATGCCAACACTAACGCTTGACCTACCGGATACGGCATACCGCGCCGCACTCACCTTGACCCCCCGCGAACGTAACCGGTTCGCCGCCGTGATGTTCGCCACGCTCGAAACGATAGACGCCGAAACGGATAGCGACCGCGCCGCCGCTTTCGCCGCCGCCGAAGAAGCCGACATACAAGCCGTAGGACGCGGGCTCGCCGACGAAGCAGCAGGGCGAACCGTTCCTGGTGACGTGGTTTTCGCCCAAATGCGAGAGCAAGCGCGGCACGGGTTGAAATAATGCCCGAACCGCTCAACCTCGATTTTGCAAGAGCGGCACAAGCCGAAGTGTCGGCGGCGATTGAATACGTTCGTGCAAACGGTGGCGATGCCGAACGGTTCGCGGATCGCGTTTCGGAAGTGCTTAAAGAGGCGACGGCGCGGCTTGCCGAAGAAGTTGCCGACAGTGATGACGGCAAGCCGTGGCAACGAACACACGCAGGGGCTTCAATAACTTACTCGCAACCGGTGTATCGCCTTGACGTAGAAACGGCTACAAAGCGCAAGCGGGGCAATTCGGCGGGGCTATGGTTCGCGTACTACTCGCTTCGTGATATAGCCGGTGGTGGCAAGCCGGACACGATGTATATCCATGCCTTCCGGCACAGCGCGGGGCGTCCTATCGGGGATGATGGCGACACCGGCGAATAATGCAAGGAGTTTCGCCGGCGTGCCTTTAGTTCGCCGACACCGCCGCCTGATATTGTGCGTCGTGGAGGCGTTGGTAGACCCCGCCGCGCTTGACCAGTTCGGTGTGGCGTCCCTGCTCCGCGACGCCGGTTTCGTCCACTACCACAATCCGGTCGGCGTTTTGAATCGTCGCCAGCCGGTGTGCGATAATCAGCGTGGTGCGCCCTTCGGACAGTTCGGCGAGCGACGCTTGTATCAAGCGTTCGGTTTCCGTGTCGAGCGCGGAGGTCGCTTCGTCTAAAATCAGAATCGGTGGGTTCTTAAGAAACATTCGCGCAATCGCAAGGCGTTGTTTTTGTCCGCCCGACAGTTTCACCCCGCGTTCGCCGATGATGGTGTCGAGTCCGTCCGGCAACTGCGCGATCATCTCGCCGAGGCGGGCGCGGCGGGCGGCGTCGTTCACTTCGTCGTCGCTCGCGCCGAGCCGTCCGTAGGCGATATTTTCGCGGATCGTGCCGCCGAACAGGAAAACGTCCTGCTGAACAATGCCGATATTGCGCCGGAGCGACGCGAGCGTCATCTGCTTAATGTCGGTTCCATCAATCGTGATACGCCCCGTCCCAACCTCGTAGAAGCGTGGCACAAGGGAGCAGATCGTTGTTTTGCCCGCGCCGGATGGCCCGACGAACGCCACGGTTTCGCCGGGCAGAATCGCAAGCGTAATGTTTTTGAGAACGGTTTTGTGCGTGTCGTAGCCAAACGAAACGTCTTCAAAGCGGATCGCCCCGCGCAAATGTCCGGCGTCGGTTGCACCGGGAACATCGGCGATGTCGGGTTGCGTTTCCAAAAGTTCGGTGTAGCGTTTGAAGCCGGCAATGCCTTTCGGGTACGTTTCCAGCACGGCGTTGATTTTTTCCACCGGTCGGAAAAACACGTTCACCAGAAGCAGAAAGCCCATAAAGCCGCCGACAGTCATCTCGCTATTCAGCACATAGTATGCACCCGCAATCATCACAAACAGTTGCACAATCCGCATCGTCATGTAGGACAGCGACTGCGACTTAGACATCAGGCGGTAGGCGTCTAATTTGGTATCGCGGTAACGTTCGTTGTCAGTAGCGAACAAATGGCGTTCGTGATCTTCGTTGGCGAACGCTTGCACCACCCGAATACCGCCGACATTCTCCTCAATACGGGCGTTGAAATCACCGACGCGCCCGAACAACGTTCGCATGGTTTGCGTCATCGCCGAGCCGTAGCGGGTCGAGATCCACGTCATCGGCGGCACGACCAAACCGGTAATCAGTGCGAGTACCGGATGAATCGTAAACATTATCATGAACGCCCCGAAAAACGTCATCACCGCGATAAAAGCGTCTTCGGGTCCGTGGTGAGCGACCTCGCCGACATCTTCCAAATCCTTCG
>JACMIU010000326.1 GCA_014380985.1 Armatimonadota bacterium
CCAGCGCGATTATCACGCCGAAAAAGAGTGCCAGAATCAGATAGCCGATAGTCGCCGCGAAAATCTTGCCGAGTAGCCAGATAGCAACGAGAAGAACAAGAACGCCGATAATCAGTTTGCCGGTGCGATTCATGCGGCTATTGTACCTTAAATCGTGAACGAGGGAGCAAAGTCGGCGACGGCTTGCGGGGCGAGGATGCGCGTTAGCAACTCATCGGTGAGCGCGGCGATTTCGGCGTTGCCGCGCCGACGCGGGCGCGGTACAGTAACGAGTGCGGTGTAGGCAATTCGCCCGGCGTCCAGCAGAATCACGCGGTCGGCGAGCAGAACGGCTTCCTCGATGTCGTGCGTCACGAGAAGCGCGGTGAACCCGCGTTCGCGCCACAGGTCGGACAGAAGCGTTTGCATTTCGGCGCGGGTGAGCGCGTCGAGTGCGCCGAGCGGTTCATCAAGCAGGAGCAACGGCGGCGCGGACGCGAGGGCGCGGGCAAGCGCGACGCGCTGTTTCTGCCCCCCGGACAGCACGGCGGGAAAATCGCGGTCACGGTCGGCAAGCCCAACCTGTGCGAGAGCCGACGCGGTAGCGGCGGGAGACGGCGAGCCGAGCGCGACGTTTTCACCGACGCGCTTCCACGGCAGGAGGCGGGCATCTTGAAACATTAGGCGTGGGGCGGCGGACACAGCAAGCATTCCCTCCGTGGTGGTCTCCAGACCGGCGACAAGGCGCAGAAGCGTGGACTTGCCGCACCCCGATTTGCCGACCACGGCGACAAACTCGCCCGGCGCAATCGTTAACGAAATATCGTCCAAGACGCGCCGGTCGCCAAACGCTTTAGAAACGCCGTTTAATTGGATGCTCGCGCCGTTTGCCATCGCAAAAGAACCCTTTCCAAAAGTCGTACCGCTGTGTCCGCGGCTTTGCCAAGAAGCGCGTACAACAGCGCACCGACAAGCACCACGTCGGTTTGCATAAACTCGCGGGCGGTGGTTGTCAAATAGCCGATGCCCGATTGCGCGGCTAACGCTTCGGCGGCGATAAGTGTTAGCCACATCGAGCCGAGCGCGAACCGCAAGCCTACCAGCACCGAGGGCGTCGCGCCGGGAAGCAGGACGTGCCAGAATAACGCCGCGCCGCGCACCCCGTATGCCCGCGCCATTTCCACCAAGTCGGGGTCTACCGACCGAATGCCGTGGTACGTGTTCAAATACAGCGGGAAAAATACGCCGAACGCGATCAGAAACGTTTTCGCCTCTTCGCCGATGCCGAACCAGATAATCACGAACGGCAGAAGCGCGAGGTTCGGGATGGCGCGAAGCATTTGCACCGTGCCGTCCAAAAACGTTTCCGCCCACTTCGACGCGCCGGTTAAAAGTCCGAGAGCGAAGCCGATGCCGCCGCCAACGGCAAGCCCCAAAAACGCCCGCGCCGCCGACACGGACAGGTGACGCCACAAATCGCCGGACACAATCAGTGCTTTCGCGGCGGCGACCACGGCGAGTGGCGCGGGCAGGATACGCGGCGGCAACGCACCGCTTACCGACGCTACTTGCCACGCGGCAAGCAGTAGCACCGGCACGACGAGCGGCAAAAGCGCACGACCGAAGTTCCCTACCGTGCTACCGGTCGTGCCGATACCGGGCGTTCGGTGACGGGTTTGATCCATCGCCTTGCTGGTTGCGTCGCCCGGTTTCGCAGGACTCGTTACCGCTACGCTCATCGCCCCTCCGTTTCGGGCGCGTCGTGCGTCGGATTTATCGCGGCATACTCGGCGGGTGTCAGCGTCGCTTCTTTGATTACCACGGGCTTGGGCAGAATACCAATTTTGCCGAAATTATCGGCGACCTGCTGTTGCTCGGCGATAACCGCGTCGTCAATCGGACGCAAACCGACGTACTTGTCGCCACGCGGGCGGCGTTTCGCCAGATCAATCAGCGTTTGGCGCGAAACGCCGGTGTCTTTTGCCAGCAGGTCGGCGGACTCCTCGATATGTTCGCGCCCCCAACGGCTTGTGGTCTCGATTTCCTCCAGCACGATTTTGAGAATATCGCCGTGTTGTTTCGCAAACGTGGTCGCCGCGAGGTAGAACGGGCCCGGCGACACGATTCCTTTGGCGTTGATAACGACACGCGCCCCCGTCGCGGTTTGCGCCACGGTCAGGTACGGATCCCAAATGCTCCACGCATCCACTTTGCCAGCGTCGAACGCGGCGCGGGCATCGGGCGGCGCGAGGAAGACCGGCTCGATGTCGGTGTACGCAATACCCACTTTCTGAAGCACCTGCACGAGAAAATTGTGCGCCCCCGACGCCCGCGCCACGGCGATTTTTTTGCCCTTCACATCGGCAAGCGTTTGTATCGGCGAGTCTTTCGGCACAATCAACGCTTGACCGTCGCCGTTGTTGTTCGTGTTCGGGATATTGGCGACATACACGAACGGCGTTCCGGCGGCTTGCGCGAAAATCGCGGGTGATTCGCCGGTGGAACCGAAGTCAAGGCTGTTGACGCCCAACGCTTCTAGGAGCGGTGGACCCGCCGGGAACGCAAGCCACTGCACCTTGACGCCGCGCTCGGCAAGGCGTTTATCCAGCGTGCCGCGCAGTTTCAGCAGGTTGAGCGTGTCCGCCTTTTGATGCCCGATGCGAAAGTCCGTAACAATAGGCGCAGCGGATTTTCCCCCTGCCGCGCCGGGTTCGCCTTCGCGGGCATTGGCGGACGTGCCGTTACCGGCATCGCCATTTGTGTCGCACCCGGTAAGCAGGAGCGGCGCGAACGCCGCCCCGCCGATGCCGAGCGCGAGAAGTTGTCGTCGTGTCATATTCATCACCCTAAAATGCCGGAACCGCTTTGCTGTCGTTTTCCACGAACCAACCCGCCGCGTCCGGGTTTTGTGAACGGCGGAACGTTACGCCCTTGACGTTTTGCACCGGCGCGAGGCTGGCGTAATCGGCGAGCGTTCCGCCCGTAATGCTCGGTTTCGGGTCGCCGGTGAACGACGTTTGCGGGGCTTTCACCCACTTGACGTGGCTATCACCGAACGCGTAGTTCGTGCCGCCGCTGTGTCGGTCACGTCCGATGAAATACTCGGCGGAGCATACCTGCGCGTCGGGAATCGCAGCGTAATCGGCGGGCGCGTCAATGCCGTCCGTCCACACGCACCGTCCCCGCGATTCGGTGAACAGCACCACCCGTGCCACTTCGTCCAATGCCGCGAGCGTAAGCGACTCGTTACGCCGCGACGCCGCCACATTGAGCGCGAACGTACCGAATACGTACCGGTTCACCGAGTACGAAAGCGCGGGGCGATACGCGGGCGTCGAGGAATCGCGCCCGGATTTATCGAAGTTCGGGCAAACGTAGATACTGGTCACTTTGTCGGGTGTCGCGGTTCCCACGGCTTGCGGGAAGTTCGCCTTGATATACGGGTCAAGCGCGAACTGCCACGTGATATTGCTGTTGCCGGTGATGTCCAAGTTCGGCGTGTAGTTAGCGAACGGAAACGTCTCGTCGTAATCCTGCACATAGGCAAGCGTGGCGATGCCGAGTTGCTTCTGGTTTGACGCGCACACCGACTGTCGTCCTTTTTCGCGGGCTTGCGCGAACACAGGGAATAGTATAGCGGCGAGAATGGCAATAATAGCGATAACGACGAGCAGTTCGATGAGGGTAAAAGCATTCGCTTTTCCCGATGTAAACGCTCGGTTGGCGATTTTCATAAGTTTAGTTCTTTCTTTGTTTTGGGGTTATGCCCGACCGTTTCGCAGGGCGATATTTCGTTTCGGCGGAAAAGTACGTGCCGACGCGGTTTCGCTCACCGTCGCAGGCAAGTGCGGAAACACCTGCTCGGCGAAATGGAACGCTTCTTCAAGGTGCGGGTAGCCGGAAAGGATAAACGTGTCAATCCCTAAGTCGGCGTATTCGCGCATCCGCTCGGCAACCTGTTCGCCCGTGCCGACTAAGGCGGTTCCTGCTCCGGGGCGCACCAGTCCCAAGCCCGCCCATAGGTTCGGCGATACGACCAAGTTTTCGCGCTTGCCGCCGTGCAGTTCGCGCATTCGCTTCTGCCCGACCGAATCCGACAGGGCGAGGCGGGCTTGCGCGGTCGTTATCTGCTCGTCGGATAGGTGCGAAATCAGCCGGTTCGCGGCGTC
>JACMIU010000327.1 GCA_014380985.1 Armatimonadota bacterium
CACAGATAGCGTTGTTCGACTCGTATCTGAAAGTCACCAGCGATCCGCTGATTCGCACGGCGGTAGACTCGAACAACGGCGAAAACACCAACACGACACGGCGCAATCGGTTCCGTAACTACCTGACCACGCCCAATACCTACATCATTGACTACGGCGACGACGGCGGCGCGTGGGTTATGTTCCCGCCGTCGGTAAAAACCCGCATCTACACGATCAGTTACAGCTACGAAGTCGGACGCGATTCTGCCGGAACCGACCCGGACGAGGTGGGCGTACAAAGTCCGGTGGAAATCACCATTCCTGCGTCGCCCGCTCTTGTAGATGACACCACGCCGAGCCAGTACGTTTGGTACAAACTCGCCCCCGGCACATTCCCGAATATCACGGGTCCCGTAGCCGATGGGGACGCGATTCAGCCGAACACCGATATTGTCGTGCGTAACTTCGCCCGGTTAGCCGGAGACAATCCCACGACCGCGCCGGTAGAAGGCACGGCTTGGGACGCTACCGACCCGTACCAGTACAAATTGATCTCGGCGAACGTCGCACCGAGCGCGAACCTCGGCGTGGTGGCGTTTAATCCAGTCGGCGCGAACTATTCGGTGAGCGTTCCCGGCGGCGTGAAGCCGTTCACCGCGCTGGTATCGTATGCGGTTCTCGATTGGCACATCATGCGCGATGACCGAGAGGTTCCCGTGGGCGGCGTGGTGCGAACCACCTTGCCGAACATTCGACCCCGCGAGGATGAAACCACCGACCTATCCGCGCCCGTGGCGAACCGAACGCAGATTTACCCCGGTTTGTATCCGCAGGGAGTGACGTACAACACTGTCGCGTCGCTACCGAGCATCGCGCAAAGCCCCGATATTCAGGTGTTCAACCTGAGCGATGCCAGCGGCACGGCGAAACTGCTCAACTCGTATGACGCGGCAGACCCCGGTTCGACGCCCGGTGACTACGCAAACTTCGCAACCGATACCGCGCTTGCCGTAGACCAGCAACCGTACTTCTGGATCAACCGGTCGCGCACCGGGGGAACGTACCCGACCGGCGGGATTTACATCAACACCAACCGTGTTCCCGTAGGCTCGAAGGTGCGGATTTTATACAAGGCGCAAGGCAACTGGGCAGTCGCGTTCCAAAAAGCGGCGAAAACCTACCGGTTCCAAGAGGCGACGGGCGGACAACTGCCGGTGGCGAACAACGCCAACGTGTTCGCCATCTCGCGCAACGGAACCCCGACCGACTTTACCGATGACCGCGTGGTTTTCCATCGCACCGAACTCAACAAGGGCGTCACGGCGACCGTGGAAATTACCACGGGAAGCGGCAACACGCGGCGCATCACGCGCCTTCCGGTGCGGCAGTTCTCGATTCAAAACGCGGACGGGCAATACGCTTTCGCCAATCTATCCGACATAGCGACCGAACTTAAGAACGCCGCTTACAACGGTGGCTCGATTACCGGTACGCGCATCGTCGGCAATATCGCCGGGGCGTCGCTCAAAACCCGCGTGGTGTGGCAGGACGACCCGAACGGACGGGCTAAATACCGCGTGTCCGACCTTGAAACGTTTGTGTCGCGGCAGGCGCAGTAAACCATGAAAAACAATTTTCAAAAACGTATAACACGGAACGCCTTTTCGCTGGTCGAACTGCTGGTCGTACTGGCGATTACGACGATTATCTTGGGGCTACTTTTCGGACCCATTATCTCGTCGTTCAACCTGACGCGAAAAGCGCGGGCGTTATCGCAAGCGCAGGACGCGGCGCGATTCGGCTTGGAGCGGCTATCGCGTGATTTGGGGCAGGCGACCTATATCTACGACAACGGTATCGCGCCGGTTTCGATTCCGATGAACTATCCCGCCGTGCCGACGCCTTCGGGCAATATCGTTATCGGTGGCGCGACCGCGAACGACTGGCCCCGCATCGCCTACGGACGTATTGACGTGGTGCAACCGGCGGTGCGCTCCTCGACCGCCGACATCATTGACCCGACCACCGGTAAACCCGTGGGCGGCGCGGAACTCCAGCCCGGTGTGCGCGGCAAGCGCGTTACCCGCTACTTCCTCGGCTTGCGGAACCCGCGCAACGCCGACGGTTCCCAACGACTTTACGAAAATATCTACGAGTTTCGCCGCGCCGATAACAACCTGAACCCGGTGATCATGTACCGCGCCGAGTACGACCCGACCGATCAGAATCTGTTCAACACCACCAGCCCGGCGACGTACAGCAGTTTAACGCCGAACGCGGCGGGCTTTAACGACCCGGCGTTTTTCTACGGCACGGCTACCGCCCCGAACGGACAAACCTACGGGCAGAACTGGCAAGCCATTTCGCAAGCGGTGATTACGTCCGAGAATCTGGACTTGCTACGCTGGAACCGTGCCGGATTGCCGACCGAGCGCGACCGGAAAGACGCCGTGACGCCGTTTTCCGCGACCACGACGTTTACGCCGGTTGCCGTGCCGGACGATGTGGCGGCTCCCGGCTTCCTAACCAGTGGGGGTGTTGAGACGCCCGCCGCCGTGCCGACCCTGTACCAGACCAAGTACGGCGCGTGGACATACCCGTACACGATTACCGTTTTGCGCGGTTCCACGAACTACGGCGGCACGCGCCCCGATTCCGAACCGTTCGGCAAGATGATTTTGACCGTTGACCGGGACGCGGGCGGCAATATCTCGGTGACGCAACTGAACGCCCCGGCGACGATTTCCGGCAACCCGAACACGCTGGCGACCACCGCCGCGAACATCTACAGCGTTTTCAGCCCGACCACGCGCACCTTGTTTGTGAAAACGCCCGCGCTAACGTTCTCGATTAATCCCGACCGGGGGCGCGTCGAAACCGCGTTCCCGCCGCTTTATGGCACAACCGCGACCGTGACCGCGGACGGCGGCATTCCGTTCTACTTTCCGGCGGGTTCCGGCGTGGCGTCCCCGGTTCCGGTGGGCGGTGTCCCGGCAATCGGCGACATCATTCCGCTTCGCTTTGTGCAGGAAACCCGTGACCCGAACGCCGGAAACACCGACCCGGTAAATCCGTCGCTGACCGTGCCGATCAATCAAGGTATTACGCAGGTTGACCTGCTGGATCCGATTAACAACCGGTACAC
>JACMIU010000328.1 GCA_014380985.1 Armatimonadota bacterium
CGCGGGCTTTGTCCGGTGTGTTTTTTGAAGCGGAGCGAAAAGTAGAACGGCGAGGCGAACCCAACTTCCTCGGCAATCGCGCCTATCGAACGGTTCGTGAGCGTGAGCAGTTCGCGGGCGCGGCGGAGGCGTTCGCGCTCCTGAAACTGCGCCGGGGTGAAGCCGGTTTGCGCTTTGAACAGGTGCGACAGGCGCGACGGCGATAAACAAACCGCGTCCGCGAGTTCGGAAAGCGATGCGGTATCCGCAAGCCGTGCGCCGCCGAGCCGTTCCATCGCCAGCAAAACCCGCTCGTCGAACCGCACCCGGTTGGCGGTAGCCGGGTTCGCGGCGTCGGCGTGGAGCAGGGCGGCTTCGAGGGCGTTCATGGCAAACGCCGTGCCGCGCAGTCCGCCCCCGTTCGCATACGTGTTCATCGCCTCCAGCGCGGCTTGCACCGCATCGCAGGAAACCCCCTCCGCACCCAGTTGCAACCGGACGATTCCCGGTGCAGCTTCGGGAATCGCGGCGATCCACTCGTTCCATTCGGGACGCGGCAGAAAATGCGCCCAAACAATTTGCCAGACCGCCGCGCCGCGAGCGGTAGCGTAGTCGTGCGGCGTGCCGGGTAGCACAATGACCAGATCACCGGGCGCGGCTGGCACGTCGCCGCCGACATGACCGAACCGCCCGCCGCCGTCCACGGTCAGAATCAGCAGGTAATCTTTCGTTCCATGCGGACGCCAAACGCTGTACGAGGGGCTTTCGGCAAACTGCCCCGTGACTATCTGCGGGACAAGCGGCGATTGGGTAACAGGTCGGGACACGTTGCGATTATACGGCGCACGGCGTACCGGCGCGAGGCAGGAGAAACACGGCGCGGTAGCGAAAAGCAAGATTGGTTGCCGGATCAAGGAACGATGAAATCAAACTATCACACGGTCGCCGCCTGCCTGACGCTATTCGCGCTTGCCGCTATTATTCCGGCGCACACGGCAGGGGGCGCGGACAATCCCACGCCGAAAAAGAAAATCACCATGCAAAATTGGGGCGAAGTGGAGGGGCAACCGGTATCGGTCTATACCCTGACGAACAACAGCGGAATGACGGCGAAAATCGCCACTTACGGCGCGATTCTAACCGAACTGCACGTGCCGGACAAAATCGGTGCTATCGGCGACGTGGTGCTGGGCTTTGACACGGTGGGGGAGTATGTCAAGAACAGCCCGTACTTCGGCGCGACGGTTGGGCGTGTCGCCAACCGAATTGCGAAAGGCAGATTTACGCTCGATGGCAAAGAGTATACGCTTGCCGTCAACAACGACGTGAATCATTTGCATGGCGGCGTCAAAGGGTGGGACAAGAAAATATGGACGGCGGAAGCGAGGGACACCCCGGCGGGCGCGTCGGTGACGCTCCGGCTTGTCAGCCCCGACGGCGAAGAAGGCTACCCCGGCACGGTGCAGGCAAGCGTGACGTACACCGTTTTGCGCGACTCCAACACGCTCCGCATCGAGTACGAAGCGACCACCGATAAAGCGACGCCGATCAACTTAACGAATCATTCGTATTTCAATCTCAAAGGCGACGGCGACGTTTATGTGCATGAGGCGACCTTGAATGCCGACTCCTACACGCCGACCGACGCGACACAAATACCTACCGGCACAATCGCGCCGGTAGCGGGAACGCCGTTTGACTTTCGCACCACGCACCCTATCGGCGCACGAATCCGCGATACCGGGGGCGACCCCCTCGGCTACGACCATAATTTCGTCCGCAATTCGCCGGAAACCTTCGGGCTTGCCGCCCGCGTTTCCGAACCGTTCACGGGGCGCGTTCTCACGATGTCCACCAGCGAACCCGGCTTTCAGTTTTACACGGGCAATTTCATGGACGGCAAAACGGTGGGCAAGCGCGGTGTTGTTTACGCGACACGCGGGGCGTTTTGCTTGGAAGCGCAACACTTTCCTGACGCGGTGAATCAAAGCGCGTTCGCGCCGATTATCTTGCGCCCCGGCGAAACATACCGCCAGCGCACCGAGTATATTTTTAGTTTATCAAAATAAACAATAGCCGATTCGTATAGTTTTGTAGCCGGTTTGACGATAGACGGGAGAGTACGTATAGCCTATAATTAGCCTATCACACTTTGCGAAAGGTTTGTTTTATGTTATCTGCCAATGAATTGTCTACACTCTCCGCCGAGTTCGCCGAAAACGGTTATGCCGTGGTGCGCGGCGTTTTCGCGGCAAACGAAGTCGCCGAAATCCGCGATACGTTCATGGAACAAGCGAAACGCGGACCGGTGGACGGCTTGAGCGAAAGCCTACACGTTGCGAAAGACGACAACGATCCGCTCAAGAAATACCCACGCATGATGCACCCGCACCTGCACACCGATAAGCCTGTCGGCGCGGTTTCGCTGAAATATATGTTAGATGAGCGCGTCTACACGTTGCTATCGGCGATTATGCAAACCGAACCGGCGGCGGCACAAAGTATGTTCTACTTCAAACCGGCGGGGGCACGGGGGCAGGAGTTGCACCAAGACAACTTTTATCTGCGCGTCGCGCCGGACACGTGCTACGCGGCATGGGTCGCGGTAGATGATGCCGACGCCGAAAATGGCACGATGATGGTAGTTCCGGGATCGCAAGCCTTGCCGATCTTCTGTCCCGACAAGGCGGATGTTTCCACTTCGTTTACATCCGACTTCGTGCCGATTCCCGACGGCTTGAAGGCGGTGGAGATGAACCTGAAGGCGGGCGACGTGCTATTTTTCAACGGCTCGGTGATCCACGGCTCGTATCCTAACACCAGCATCGACCGGTTCCGCCGGGCGTTCATATGCCACTATTTGCCCGCGAATAGCATCGAGATACAACCAAGTTATCCGACAATGGCGTTCACTGGCGAGCGTATCAAGTTCGGCGCGGCGACTGGGGGCGGGGCTTGCGGTAACCAGTTCGGCGCGGGCGCAGTGCATTAGCGGGAACGAATCGTTTGCGTGTTCCGTAGTTCATTTATTGTCGCGCAATTAGCACCGGGCTAAGTGTTTCGTCACGGAAACATTTAGCCCGGTGCTTTTTCGTTTCCCGGCGTCGGCAGACAAAGAAAGTCGGGAAACTTTGGCTAACCAAAAAACGGAAAACCGCGAACTAACGAAAACTATTCGCAAAGAAATGTCGCGGTTCGCGGTGGATTGCAACGAGGTGATTATCTCGGCGACACACGGAAACATCAGTCTGCATGGCAAAGTGCGGGCGATGAAGGGGCATGAAGCAACCTTTGAATCGTCAGTGAACGCGCTACTGACCAATTTGCGGGCGCAACGCGGCGTGAAGGATGTTCACCCGGAGTGGCAGGTTTCCTATTGACAAGGGTCAATCGTCGACGGTAGGGGGCTTCGGTTTGCAGCGCAGTTCGGCGAAAACTTCTTCCGGCGACAGCATCACGACTTTGCCGTCCCGCCAAACGGCGACCGGGTTTCCGGCTAAAGCATGATCGCGCACCGCTTC
>JACMIU010000329.1 GCA_014380985.1 Armatimonadota bacterium
CAAGGCAGCGAAAACGAAGAAGCGAGTTTCGCCGCCCTGCCGTTCGGATACCTGAACCCGTATGCCGACTACCCCAAGCAAATCGGGCATTTGAACGTGGAGCGCACCCTTGAAACGCTGACCTTCCGGCGCGAGAACGCCGGGGGCGTCGGTATGGAAGCATACGCGCTGTTCGGGCTTGCCATGCTCGCCATCACGTTAATCGGCTTTATGGGCATGATGCAGGGCGGGCAGGCAGCGCAAGCCACGGGAACCATCGCGGCAGGACGCGCCCTCGCCCCGACCACCAACCATTTCGCGCTGTTCTGGATTATCGGCGTGGTCGCGCTTTTCGTCGGGATTCCTCTGTATCTGAAGAAAGCCTACGGCACGGCGCACGTGTTCTGCTTCGACAAAGCGGCGGGGCAACTGACCGAAAACAAAAAGCCGATTGTGCCGCTTCGCCGCATCGAGGGCGTCGCCATCCGCGAAACCAAAGACCCCGACGACCGCTACCTGTATCTGTTAGAAGTTCTGCACACCGACGGCTACGAACTGTTGGTCTATAACGGCTACGACGAGCGCGACACCCTGCGTCTCGCGGAGGAAATCGCCGGTTTCTTAGACTGCCGCATGAAGTTTACCGGCGTCAAGGCGTAGCCGGGAACGTGGTCGTGTATAACCGCGCCGTTAAATCGTTCGCCGCGTCCGCACCGCGCAGTGTTTCGTACTCGGCGATTCTGCCCGAACCATCCGCTTTTTTTACCAGTCGCTGATTCGTCACGGCGATTAACTGTTCGGTAAGCACCGATTGCATCGGTTCCGGCAACCCGCTTGAAAGCGTCGCCAAGGCGGACGCCGCACTCGGCGCGGCGACGGACGCGATCACGAGAGTACCGAGTTGCGCGAGCTCAAGCGCGGCGACGGCGGTTTCGGCGGTTGGCAAGTCGGCGAGAAATACCACATCGGCATCCGCTCCGCGCAGGAGCAGACGGAGCGCGGCGGTATAATCAGGAACGTCCTGACCGATTATAAGAGGCGAGATTAGCGCGGTTTCGCTTTGTAAGCGGTATGCAGGAGATTCTTCCACGAGATATATTCGGCACGGTTTACAGGCGACGCATTCTTGTAGCAAAGCAAACGCCGTGGTTGTTTTGCCGCTTCCTACCAGTCCCGTCATTAAAATCAAGCCGTGTGGCTCTTCGGCAAAGTCCGCCAAAAACGCGCCGTTCACTTCTTGCAGGGTCGGAATGTGCGCGGGCATAAACCGCACCGTTGCCACGAAACTCCCCGCGCTACGATAAAGAACGATGACAAAGTTGAACGAGCCATGAACCACAAGCGTTTCCGCAAGCGAAACAGTTCCCGATTGCAGGGCGGTTTGCGTGGACGCGGGAAAAAGCGGCATGATCCATTCTTCTAAATCGCCGGGCGACACGGCAAGCGCGTTCGGGGTCGCGGGCAGGTTCCCGTCCACCCGGTAGCGGGGCGGCTCCCCGGCGACCAGATGAATATCGGACGCGGACGCGGCAACGGCGGCATCAAACAGGCGGGCAAGTTCGGGGGAAATGCTCATGATTCGGTTCTCCTATCGGGCGGCGCAAACGGAAATAAACGGGCAGTGGACGGGCGCGGAACGCTCCCCGCCCGTGCCGCCCGTATCGCGGCGACTTCGGCGCGAAGCGCGGCAAGTTCGTCCCTCACACCGCGCAATTCGGCGACGGTTTCGCGGAGCAAGGCGCGGGTATCGTCCGCCGGTTCCGGGGCGGGCGCGGCAATCGCGGTCGGCGGACGCGGCGGGGCGGGCGGCTTCGCAGAGCCGTATGCTTTGGTTATCGCTTCCGCCAACGCTTCCGGCTCGGCAAGCATCGGTTGCACCAGACAACGCGACATCATGCGAAAGGCGTCAACAACTTCAATGTTGCGCGGGTCGAGCATGGCGACCCAAAGCCGGTTGCCATCTTTTTTTATCGGCAAAGTCTGATGCTCCAGCGCGAAGTGCGCAAGGGCGGTAGCAATGGCTTCCGCTTCGGGCGTGTGCCGGTTCAGGTCAACAAACGGAACACCCCAAGTACGAGCCATCGCTTCGGTCGCACGGGATCGGGTAGCGGCATTTGGATTACCAGCGATCTCCTGTTTAGCAGACCATGCACCGTAGGCTTTGTTGATTGCCGCCATAAGCGTTTCGGGTTCGGCGAACGCGGGGCGAACGTACATCGCGGAAGCGAGACGCACGGCGTCAACGGCTTCCGCGTTACGCGGGTCGAGGAACGCCACCCATAATCCGTTGGCATCTTTCTTGATCGGATAAGCATGGTGCTTACGCGCAACGTCGGCAGGAAGGGCGGCTATCGCGTCAAAATCCGGCGCGTGTTTTTCCAGTCGAACAAGCGGAAAACCAGTCAAGCGTTCGATGGTTTCCGCATCCTGCTGCCACAGAGCGGAAGCGGGCTTCGCAATCGCCGCTTCAACGCCCGCCCACACGTCCACCGCGCCCGCGTCCACCTCCCACGCCGAAGCGAGGCGCGAAACGTCGGCGTCGCTTCCCGCGTCCACTGGCGTAATCGGTTCTACCGGCGTAATCGGTTCCAGCGTGATGGTGTCGCTGATTTCTGTCGCGGTCATTTCGAGGTTCCTTTCGTTTCGTTGTAGCCGAGCCACGGGGCGAGCGAATCACGCAATGCCTGAACCGCCGCGTGTTTGCGCGATGCCACGGTTCCCATCGGCACACCGAGCGCGTCGGCGATTTCGGAATACGTGAAGCCTTCGTACTCGTGGAGCAGAAACACGGCGCGAATGTCGGGCGTCAGGCTCTTCACCGATTCGCGCACGCAGACGGCGAGTTCCACGCCGTTTGCATTTGTCGCCGGATGGTTGGTTTCGGTCAGTTCACCGTGCTTACCGTCACGTTCGCGCAGTTTGTCGAGGCACGAACGGTGTGCGATATGAAGCAGGTACGACGCGAACTTGCCTTGCCCGTTGTATCGCGCCCGGTTTTGCCACACATTTACAAAAGCCTCCTGCGCGATGTCCGCCCCCGCATTCAAATCCCCGCCGAGCATCCGCGCCGCGTAGCCGATGACCCGCGCCTGATACCGGCGCACCAGACACGCAAACGCGCCCGTGTCGCCCATCGGCGCGGCAACGCTCCGGCGCATCAGGGCGTCGTCGGAATCGGGGCAGGGCGTCGGTTCGAGCATCGTGTTACATCATACTAACGCACGAACGCCCCGTTTTCTTCGCGGGCGTCGTGAAAAGATTGAAAAAAATCGCCACACGGTGTACGATAGAACCGGAACGCTTTTCCCTTCTGCTTAGAAACCATCATCATGCCAACCTTGAACGACAGCGCACGAGCGCAAATTGACGACATTGTTTCGCGCTATCCGAACAAAAAAGCCGCACTGCTACCCGCGCTTTGGGTCGCGCAGGAAGCCTACAACGGGCAACTGACCCGCGAAGCGCAAGCCGAGGTCGCCGATTACTTAGACCTGCCCCGCGCCGAAGTTGAGGGGGTGGCGACATACTACACGATGTACAACAAGGAAGCAGTGGGTAAGCATCATATAGAGGTTTGCCACAACGTTTCGTGCATGATTTTCGGCGCGGACGCTCTTATTCATCATATCGAACATGAGTTAGATATTGTCGCGGGGGAAACCACGGCGGACGGCGTTTTCACGCTCAACCGGGCGGAGTGCCTCGGTGCGTGTTGCAACGCGGTCGCTATTCAGGTCGGCGGAACGTACTTTGAAAATGTGCGAACCAAAGAGCAGGTAGACAAAATCCTGACCGAACTGCGTATGGCTCCTGCCGACATCACGCCGCAAGCCGGTCTCGGCAACCTGCGAACCGTGTAGCGGCGCGGTTTTCCCGCCCCGCGCCGGTTGTGCCAGTTGATTTTTTTTCGCGGTAGTGCTATACTTTCCGCAGTCACAGTCGTCAGGAAGAAGGAGTGCGGATGGACGTAGCGGCATCATTTGAGAAAGCGGTACAACACAAGCTTGTCGGCGAGTACGACGAAGCGTTAGCCATCTTGCGCCCCTTGCTACAAACGACGCCGAACGACGCCGCGATTTTGCACGAACTCGGCTTGATTCACTCGTTTAAGGTGGATATGGACGAGAGCATTTACTACCTCGAAACGGCGGTGCGAATGTCGCCGACCAGCGTGTTGTACATGCTGGACGCCGGAAAGACGCACGCGATGTTCGGCAACGACGACAAGGCAAAGGCGATTTTCGAGTATGTGTTGAAACTCGAACCGGGCAACGAAGAGGCGCAGAAAAATCTCGCCTACTATCAGTAGGATTTTTCGTGCCACGTCCCCGCCTTCTCGTTTCGCTTTTCATCGTTTTTCTGTTACTGATACCGTTTCACCGTCCGCTTCTTTTGGGCGAAACGTTTATACCCGCCGATCTTTTGTCGTATCTTTCGCCGTGGAAGTCGGAAAGTCCGCCAACGCCGGACGCGCCCGCGTGGAACGTGCTTCGCTTTGATGGCGTGGCGCAGTTTTACCCGTGGCGCGTACAAGCGTCCCGCGCCGTTCGCGCCGGAGAGATTCCTTACTGGAACCCGTACCAGTTCGCGGCAAGCGGCGGCACACCGCTTCTCGCCAACTCGCAGTCCGCCCCGCTCTATCCGCTTCACGCCCTGTTTTACGTCGCGCCCCCCGACAAAATCGGCTATGTGTTCGGACTGGTCGCGGCATTGCACTTAGCCATCGCGGCAAGCGGTTTGTACGTTCTGCTACGCGCTTGCGAGATTCGGCGCGGCGCGTGTCTCGCAGGTGTGGCGACGTGGGGCTTATGCGCCCCGCTTATCTGCTGGCTCTCGCTCCCCTCGTTTCTCGCCGTGACATGCTGGTTGCCGTGGCTTCTGCTTCTGCTCCGCGCCGCGCACACGGAAAGTGGTACGCGCACCGGGCGGCTTGCCATTCTCGGCGCAGGTGGCGTGGTCGGCATGACGATTCTCGCCGGTCATCTGCAAATCGCGCTCTACGTTTTGCTGGCGGCGGGATTGTACGCTCTCTGGCTCGGCGTCCCGGCATGGAAGGCGAAAGGCGTGTCGGTTCCCCGGTGGCTCGGCGGAGCGGTGCTTGTCGCCGCCATCGGACTGTGTTTGTCCGCGCCGCAGGTTCTGCCCGCGCTCGAACTGTCGCGGGTATCGTCCCGCGCCGTGACGGAAAAGACCGCCGCACTCTACGACGCGAACAACGCCACCGCCCTTTCCCCCCGCGCTCTTGTCACGCTTCTCGCGCCCGATTTTTTCGGGCATCCGAACATGGGGCTACACTGGAACAACAGCAACCTGCGCGACGCATCGGGGCGGCTTGGCAATAACTACGCGGAATGGGCGGCGTATGTCGGCGTGTTGCCCCTGCTTCTCGCGGTGTTTGCCCTTGTATCTGCCCCCCTGCGCGGCGACAAAGCATTTTTCGCGCTTCTTGCGTTCCTTGCACTGCTTGTCGCTATGGGAACCCCGCTCAACCGGTTGCTGTTCTACGCGGTTCCCGGCTATGCGTCGCTCGCCAATCCGGCGCGGGTGCTGGGCGTGTGGGCGTTCGCCGTTGCCGCGCTCGCCGCGTTCGGGGCGCAGTCACTTCTGGATAACACCATCAAGCCCGCCACCAAAACACGCGGCGCGGGCGTTGCATTGGCAACGGTTCTGCTGGTTGCCGCTTGGGGCGCGAGCGGCGCGGCGGCA
>JACMIU010000330.1 GCA_014380985.1 Armatimonadota bacterium
CGGCGGGCGCGGACGGGCATCTGAGCGTGGTCTACACGCAGTCCGGGGGCGAAACCGCCGAACTGACCCTGCTCGACTTTTTGGACGGCGGCGCGGGAAGCGGCGAAAAAATTACCCCACCTCGCAAAATCGCCACCGGCGACACGACGCAGGAGCAATGGTCAAGCGACGGCAAAACGCTTTTTTACCTATCCACGACCGGCGCGATCAACGCCGCGCCCGCGACCGGGGAACCAAAGAGCGTTCCGTACCGCGCCCGGCTTTCGTATTCGCGGAGCGCGATGCAAGCCACGGTTTTTCAAGAAGCGTGGGAGACCCTGCGCGACGAGTTCTACGACCCGAAGTTTCACGGCGCGAACTGGAACACTCTACGCGAAAAGTACGCCCCGATGGCTGCGGCGGCATCCGACCCGCAGGACTTCTATCAGGTCATTGACCTTTTGATGGGGCATCTTAATTCGTCGCACATCGGCATTACCCCGGCGCAACCGTTCTACAGTGCGGTGAACGGCGCGACCCTGCCGACCGGCGCACTCGGCGTTGTTTGGGACGAAACGTACTCCGGCGACGGCTTGAAAATCGGGCGCGTGATAAAAGACACTCCGGCAAGTCAGGCGATTAGCAAACTAAACGCGGGCGAAATCGTCACCGCGATTAACGGCGTTCGCATCACCGGCGACACCGACCCCGATGTTTTGCTTGCCGACACGGTGGGCGAGCGCGTGTATCTGGACGTAACCGGAACCGACGCCAAAACGCGAGAAGTGATTATCGAACCAGTGTCCTACGGCGCGGTACGCACCCTATTGTACGAAGAATGGGTGGACAACAACCGCCGCCGTGTCGCCGAAATGTCGGTCGGCAAACTCGCCTATCTGCATATTCAGGGCATGAACAAGTTGAGCCAAGACCGCTTCGAGCAGGGCTTGTATGCCGAGGCGCACGGCAAGAACGCCCTGCTGATTGATGTGCGCGACAACGGCGGCGGCTCCACGGCGGACTATTTGCTGACGATGCTTTCGATCCCGCGCCATGCCTACACCATCGGGCGCGACGGCGAACCCGGCTACCCGCAAGACCGGTTGCCGCTTTACTCGTGGTACAAACCGGCAGGGCTTCTCATCAACCAGAACTCGTACAGCAACGCCGAGATTTTCGCCCATGCGTTCCGCGCCATCAACCGGGGCGACGTGTTCGGCGTCCCGACCTTTGGCGCGGTGATTTCCACGGGGGCGCGGCGATTGTTGGACGGTTCCACGATTCGCACTCCCGGTCGCGGTTGGTACACCGTGAAAAGCGGCGTGAACGAAGAGCATACCGGCGCGGAACCGACGATGCCGATTGCTCTGTCGCCCGCCGACGAACTCGCGGGAACCGACCCGCAACTGTCCGAGGCGGTAAAAACGATGCTGAAAGCCAGCAAACCGGCGGTGCTACCGGCGGCGAAACCGGCGCGGTACGCGGAGTATTAGAGCGAAAAGTAAACCATGCCGGGTACAATCGTACCCATGTTATCCGCCGAAATCGTCTCCATCGGAACCGAACTTCTGCTCGGTCAAATCACCGACACCGACGCGCCGTTTATCTCGCGCCGGTTGTCCGCCCTCGGAATCGCTGTGTATCACCGCACCACCGTGGGCGATAACCGCGAACGCGCCCTTGCCACCGTTTTGCAAGCGTTGAGCCGCGCCGACGTGGTGATTCTCATCGGGGGTTTAGGTCCGACGATGGATGATTTGACCCGCGACATTGTCGCCGACGCGACCGCGTCGCCGCTCGTGCGTGACCCAGCACTGGTCGCGCACCTAACGCAATGGTTCGCCGTGAAAAACTACGCGATTACCGACGTGATTCTGCGCCAAGCCGATGTGCCGACCGGCGCGATTCCCCTACCGAACGCCAACGGAACCGCGCCCGGCTTGTTTCTCGAAAAAGAAAACAAGATTGTTATCGCCCTGCCGGGCCCGCCAAACGAACTGGAACCGATGTTTGACGCCGAAGTGTTGCCGCTTCTGACGACGCGCACCGGAACCGAAAGCGCGGTGATTCAGTCGCGTACCGTGCGCGTGGTCGGGATGGGCGAATCGGACGCCGAAGCGTTAATCGCCGACCTAATGAACGACGCCAACCCCACCGTCGCCCCGTATGCGAAACTCGCCGAAGTCCACCTGCGCGTGACTTCCCGCGCCGCCACCGCCCTCGAAGCCGACGCCCTGAACGCCGAACGCGCCGCGATTATCCGCGAACGCCTCGGCGATGTCGTCTACGGCGAAGACGACACCACGCTCGAAAACGCCGTGGTCGCCCTGCTGAAGAGTCGCCGCGAAACCGTTGCGGTCGCCGAATCGTGTACCGGGGGAATGCTCGCCGGGCGCATCACGAACGTTTCCGGCTCGTCCGAAGTGTTCGGCGTCGGGTTAGTCACGTATGCGAACGACGCGAAAATCACGCTTTTGCAGATTCCCCGCGCCGTTATCGGCGGCGTCGGGGCGGTGTCGCCCGAAGTCGCAAAAGCGATGGCAAGCCGGGTGCGCGAACTTTCCGGCGCAACCTACGGCTTGTCCACTACAGGCGTCGCCGGACCCGGCGGCGGATCGGACGCCAAACCGGTCGGCTTGGTGCATATCGGGCTGTCCACGCCGACCGAAACCATCAGCGTCGAGCGGTACTTTCCCGGTGGTCGCGCCGATGTTAGATACCGGGCGACGCAAGCCGCGCTCGATTTGCTCCGGCGCGAACTGCTCAAAACCGGCATGGCGGAGCGGGTATAATGAGCGTATGACACCGACAAATAAACCCAATGCCGCGCCCGACGCGCCACGCAAACAACGACGGCGCATCGTGCGACGCAGAGCCGTCAGCCGACGCCGCCCGACCGCCCCGCCCGATGACACGCCGCAGGAGCCGGGGCTAACCGCGAAAGAATATTTAGCCTTGATGCTGAACGACCCTGACTACCGCCCGCAAACCGGCGCGGATATAGTCGCCATTTTCAAAAACTATGTTCCCAATGAGGTAACACAGCGCGTTCACGACAATATCCAAAAGTCTCGCGCCCTCGACAAGCGCAGGGCTTTAACCGAAGGACACAAACACCGTGAACGGTTTGCGGTTTCGCAACAAACTATTGGAACAACGTTTTGCCGCCGTTGAACAGCATACCGTGTTCATCAGCGGTGTTGTCGTAAAGGAAATCATCGTCAAAGGCTTTCTCGCCGAGATAACTAAAATCTGCAGTGATAGATCACGTGGCGACATCGGGCTTGTCTACGAGGATTTTCATCTGGCGATAAAGCACTTGGCGACGTTTAAGTTGCTTCCTTACACCAGCGACGCCGAGGCGATCTATAGAACATTCAAAACGGCGAAACTCAAGGGTATGGACGGGCGAATCGCGGCGCACGCTCTCGCGCTTGACTTCGTCTTGGTAACGCAGAACGTGCGCGACTTCGAGGATATCCCCGGCTTATCGGTCGAGGATTGGACGGCGTAAGGCATCATCATGAACGCAAAAAACTACGACTACGACCTACTGATTATCGGCGGCGGGAGCGCAGGGATAGTAGCTGGGAACGTTGCCGGGGCGGTCGGGGCGCGGGTCGCCCTTGTGGAGAAGAACCGCATCGGCGGCGAATGTTTGTGGACGGGATGCGTTCCCTCGAAAGCATTGCTTCACGCGGCGGATGTCGCGCACACCATCAAACACGCCGCGTCGCACGGGTTTGCCGATATAGCCCTGCCCCGCGAAAGTTGCGCGGGCGCGTTCGATTACGTCCGGGCGAAGATTGAGGAAACGCGAAACAACGACGCTACCGAGAAGATGCTTTCCGATTACGGCGTCCATATTTTTCGCGGCGATCCCCGATTCCGCGACGCGCACACAGTGACAACGCCCGGTGGCGACATCAAAGCGGCGCACATTTTGCTCGCCATGGGGTCGCGCCCCGCCGTGCCGGAGATTCCCGGTCTCGCGGACGCGGGCTTCCTGACGAACACCACGCTGTTTGATTTAGCCGTTGTGCCGGAGTCGGTCGGGGTGATTGGTGGCGGCTACATCGCCTGCGAGATGGGGCAATCGCTGGCGCGGTTGGGCGCGTGCGTGGCGATTTTCGAGCGCGGCGAACGGTTGCTGAAGCGCGACGACGCGGAAGTCGTTGCCGTCCTCACGGGTGCGCTGGAAGCGGACGGCGTTCGCGTTCACGCGAACGCGAAAATCGTCTGCGTGGAGCGCGACGGCGACAAACGGGTTGTCGTTCTCGCGGACGGTTCGCGTCATGCGTTCGCCGAACTGCTCGTGACCACCGGGCGTGTGGCGAACACCGACACGCTCGACCTGCATGACATCGGCGTTGACCTCGGCGCGAACGGCGCGGTTCTCGTGGACGACTACGGTAAAACGTCCGCCGACCACGTTTACGCTTGCGGCGACGTGACTGGGACGAACTTGTTTTCGCACATGGCGGAGGCGGAAGCGAAAGCCGTGGTGCGAAATATCCTGCTCCCCGGCGCAGGCAAAGTCCCGCGTAGCCTTGTGCCGTATGCGATTTTCACATCGCCGGAAATCGCCCGCGTCGGCTTGACCGAGGACGAGGCGCGGGAAAAACACGGCGACGGCGTTACCGTTTTGCGTCACTTTTTCCGACAGGACGACCGCGCTATCGCCGAAAACCAGACCGCCGGATTGGTGAAAGTCGTCACGGTCGGCACACTCGGCAGAATCGTCGGCGCGAGTATTGTGGGGCAACGTGCCGGGGAACTGATTCACGAATGGGTGATGGCGATGCACCACAACCTGCCGATTACCGCGATTGCCGACCTCGTTCACACCTACCCGACGCTGAATGTGACCAACCAACGCGCCGCGCAAAAGTGGTATTCCGGCGTGATGGCACAGCCGATAGTCACCGGTGCGCTGAACCTCCTCGGCTAC
>JACMIU010000331.1 GCA_014380985.1 Armatimonadota bacterium
ACGTTCGCGGCGAGCGTGGATTTGCCCGACCCGGAAAGCCCGGTCAGCCAGACAATCGCGCCGATGTGACCGCTTCGGGCAGCGCGTTCCTCGCGGGATACGAGGCTATCCGACCAGACGATATTGGCGGTTGTGTCCGTTTGTACCTCTTGAACGTCGTCAATCACGATGCCGCCCCCGGCGACGCGGCGATTGCCAATCAGCACGAAGCGTCCGAGCGTGGGGTTGTGATCGTGCAGGTCGAAGGCGACCGGCTTGTCGGTTTCGATAACCACTTCGGCAACATCGTTTTGCGCCACGAAATCGCGCCCGGCGGGAAGCGTGGCAAGGGTCGAGGAATCCACAACGTGCCGGATGGCGGCGATGCGGGCGGTGACTTCCTGCGTGGCGAGTTTCATTCGCACCGGCGTATTCACGGCTAAAGGTTCGCTTCCCATCCAGAACAGCGAAGCCGTAAAACGACGTTTGGATTGCGGGACATCCGTACCGGTTGTGCCGACGTTGCCGCGCTCGACGAAAAGTTGCTCGGAAAGCGTCAGGGCGATACTCTCGGACGCGACCGCGGTAGTTTCCCCCGTTCCGTGCCACTGCTCCAAACTGGCGACAACGGCGGTTTTGTTGCCGGGGTGAAACGTCACCGTGTCGCCGACCGACAGTTTGCCCGACTCGATGCGCCCGGCAATCAGGCGGCGGGCGTCAAAGCGGTACACGTCCTGTACCACGAAGCGAAGCGGTTCCTCGTCAAGGTTCGTCGGTGCGGAAAAGCCGTCCAATATCTGCAGAATCGTCTCGCCCGTATACCACGGCATTTTGCCGGGCGCAGTGCGGGCGATATTGTCGCCTTCGCGGGCGGATATGGGAACGAACTTCTCCACGGTTAGCCCGATTTGCGCTAAGAACTCGGAATACTCGGCTTTCAATCGCTCAAACGTCGCCTCATCGTAGTTTACCAAGTCCATCTTGTTGACGGCGACCACGACCTGCTTGACGCCCAAAAGTTTGAGCAGGTAGCCGTGACGCCGCGATTGTTCGCGCACCCCTTCGGTCGCCGCGATCAGCAAAACGGCGGCGTCGGCGGACGCCGCGCCGGTAATCATGTTCTTCAGAAACTCTTTGTGGCCCGGCGCGTCAATGATTTCGTAGCCGCGCTTTGCCGTGCGAAACGGGATGCGTGTGGTGTCAATCGTGATATTCTGCTCCTGCTCTTCGAGCAAGGCGTCGAGCAGAAAAGCGTACTCGAACGGCATACCCTCTAATTCACAGGCACGTTGAATCTGCGCGATTTTACCATCGGGCAGGGCGTCGGTGTCGAAAAATATGCGCCCGATAAGCGTGGATTTGCCGTGATCTACGTGACCGACCACGACGATTTTTAGTCGCTGGGATTCGCTGGAAATATCTTCTGTCATGTTTTTAAGGTTCGATACGGTATCGGGATATGCTACGCAAAAAGTCGCCTTCGCGCCGCGACTCGGAAATCGCCGAATCCATCAGAGCGTTTGCCTCGCCCTCATCGTGTAAGTTTCTCAATTTTTCCGCGAGTTTTTCCTCGCGTCGGTCTTGTAGCCACGGGTAGACAACGAGTAGCAAAACAATAATTGCCGGAACAAGCCAAAAAGTCATAGAAAACGCTCCTGCCTGTACCGACACGCGGACAACGCTTCCGGTTACATAAACCCTTTCGCCCGCAGTTTCTGCATCGCGTTGCGCTCGTGGTGATCTTGCGCCCGACCAGCGCGTTCCGACGTTTTCGTGGTTTCTAACTCAGTAATGATTTTGTCTATCGTGTCGGCGTCGGATTCCACCGGGGTGGTAATCGGCATACAGCCGAGCGAGCGATACCGTTTGCCGTTTTTGGCGAAGTACATATCGGGAATCGGAATCTTTTCGCGGCGAATATATCGCCAAATATCGGCTTCCGTCCAGTCAAGGAGCGGTTGGACGCGCATATGCTCGCCGCTTTGAACATCGGTGGTGAACTGCCCCCAGAACTCCGGCGGTTGGTCGCGGTAATCCCACTCGTGCTGTGCGGATCGCGGCGAAAAATAGCGTTCTTTGGCGCGGGTCGAGTCTTCGTCGCGGCGGATTCCGGTAATCAGGGCGTCGAACTTATGCTCGGCTAACGCTTGCTGAAGGGCGACGCTTTTGAGTTCGTGCGTCACGGTCACGGGATCGTGCGTTTCGTAGCCGATGCCGCGTCCGTACCGCGCCTCCTCGTTGATCTTGACGATAAGGTCTAGATCGTATTCTTTCACAGCCCACTCGCGGAAGGCGAGCATTTCGGGAAACTCGTAAGTGGTGTCAATGTGCATCACGGGGAACGGGATATGCCCGCCAAACGCTTTGTTCGCCAGCCAGATAAGCACGTTGCTATCCTTGCCCATGCTCCACGGCATACAGACCTTGCTAAAAGCATGGTATGCTTCGCGGAAAATATACACGCTCTGGTTTTCTAAATAGTCTAAATGAGTTAGCATAGTTTTTTGCTCTCGCTCTCGTCTCTCCCACCCCTAATCAGGGAGGGGGTTAGGGGGTGGGAGAGACGTGTAATCCGCACTCCGTTTTCGCCGCGCCCTGCCAGCGTCCGTCGCGCCCTGCCCCGGCGACTGTGCAGTGGGTGCAACCGACGCTCGCGTACCCAGCGTCGTGCAAGGGGTTGTACGGCACGTCGTTTGCCATGATGTACTCCCAAACCTGCGCCTCCGTCCAGTTCCACAAGGGCGCGATCTTGAAC
>JACMIU010000332.1 GCA_014380985.1 Armatimonadota bacterium
CTGGCTCCCGGTTCCGCCCCGGTAAAATCTGCCGCACCGCCGGATTGTTTGAACCGCCAAGACGCCAAGTGCGCTAAGAAGAGAAAAAGAAAGTGTGCGCGTTCGCGGATAGCGTTCCGGTTCCGGTTTGCGTCTTTTTAATCTTCTCTCTTCCTTAGCGCACTTGGCGTCTTGGCGGTTCAAATAATCCGGCGGTGTGGCAGATTTTACCGGGGCGGAACCGGGAGCCAGCCGGTCATGCGGGCGACCCAAACGCCGAGTAGGAGTGCGGCAGTGCCATAGGCGAACGGCGCGGTCACGCGGTCGGGGAGCGGTTTGCCGCGACATAAGCCGTAGCCCGCCGCCGCGATCAGTCCGAGAAACACGAGCGGCACCACCGGATGGTAGACGGTTACGGCTTCCACGAAGCGACCGTGGGCGCACAAGCACAGGGCACGGGTGATGCCGCAACCGGGGCAGGGAACGCCGGTCGCGGCGCGAAGCGGGCAAAGCGTCGGCAGTCCGAGCAGGGACGAAGAGTTGCCGCTACGCACCGGGGGCGGAATTAGGAATGCCCCCAGCAGAATGACAAGCGACCCCGAACCCGGACGACGCCACATCAGGCAAAGCGCAGTTTTCGCCGTTTTTAAGGTGTCACGGACGGTATGCGCCATTGCGTTGCCCCATGCGTAGCCAAACGTCGTTTAAGTGTCCCTGCTCAATCATCGCATTGATAAATCCGAGACCGATCAGGTTCAGCACCAGATACAGCACGGCGTTATCGGTTGGCGGCATCCCGACCGATTGGAGCATCCGTGCGATTTTCTGCGCTTGCTTATAATCCCAGTAGAAAATATATAACCCGCAGGTGACGAAGCACAAAAGCACTTCAATCGCCGGGGACGTATCGGGTTCGTTCAGATACCGCTGTGTTTCCTCCGACACGCGGTAGAGCCAGAAGAAATAGTAAATCCCGCACGTCAGCAAGGTAAAAACCAGCACCATCGCCGGTTCGCGCCGTTCGCCGCCGAAGCCAACCGGGGGAATCGGCGCATTCGCGCCCGTCCACGGGTTTTGCGGGGGCGGAGGGTTTCCGCCGTACCCACCGCCCGTGCCATACCCGCCGTTGTTACTACCATACATACGCTTCGTCCTCCGCTACCACTATGACACGCCGCAGGGAGCGCAGGTTGCCGGTAATAAAACGACGAAGCCCCATCCGACTTGAACCATCGGGCGGGGCCTAATTATCGCGGAAACGCTACGCTTGCGCTTCGCCGAGTTTGGCGTACCGTTCGGCTTGTTCGCCCGCGCCGGACTGCTTCGCCCAATGGTTACAGGCGGACGAACCGCTCACAATCAGAGCGAAGCCCTTGAGTTGCGGTTGAACACACAAGCCGACCATCTCGATTTCCTCTTGCGGGCGCGGGGTTTCTGCCGCCCAGTAAGAGCAAGTTAAACACGCGCCGACCTTTTCCGCCATCGGAAGTTCTTGCGCTTTTTTCGCCTCGTTGTAATGATTGTAAAGTGCCATTGTTTTAATCCCTTTCGCTTCGCTTGGAGCGTGGCTTTCCGCGCCGTTTGTGATATTGACACCAGCCTTATACCCGCCGCTGCTGTGATTTATTCCTTCCGCAAATAATTTTCGCAAAAAGACGCCCATTCTGTCGCAAACGACTTGCTTCCGACGTATATTAAGGCGCGGGTACGAAACCCCGCTTCTCGTGTTTGGAAAGGAATATCCGTTATGAATCCCCCTGTTTTCTCGCGCCGAACCGTGCATCTCTTGATAGTAGTCGGCGTGGTTGCCGCGCTCGCCAGTGTCGCCAGCACGGCATACGCCCAGCGTCCCGCTTCCACCGCCGTTAAGCCAACCGGTCGCCGCCAACCTGTTTCCATCTTCCGACTTGATGCCGAAGATGCCGCGCCATCTCCTGCCGAACTGCAAAACCGCATTATGAAGTCCCTCACTGTCGGCGGCAGAGTAGCAACGCCGAAAGGAAACAGCGTGTTCGAGATTTCTCCCGTCAATCAGGAAGCGTTGAAAGCGGCAATGTCGCCGGAGCAAATCAAAGCCGCCGAGGAAAAAGCGAAAAAGAAAGCCGAGGAAAAAAAGAAAAAGGCGGCGGAGAAGGCACAACAAGCCGAGGATGCTAAGATAGAAGCGGCGGTAGAGAAAGCCCTCGCCGAGCAGAAGTCTTCTGCGCTAAGTATAAATCTGTCTCCGCAAAACACAGAGGTTCCCGGTAAAGCGTCTCTTCTCTACTTCGCTCCAGAGAAAATAGATACGGGAAAGAACTTTGCCTACTTTAATCAGGACGGTGACCCCATAGAAGTATTTGGTATGGGATTTGGTTCCAGTGCCTTATATAATCCATCGAGTTATGTGACCGTTCTGTTTGAGGCAAAGAAAGGGCGAGCCTATTTGATCACGCTAAACTTTGACATGGAGCATTTTTCTCTGGGGTATTTGGATGACGCGAGTGGCTTGGCGGTTTTGCCATTTCTCCCCTGCCCCGTTAGTGCGCGTTTATCAACCACAGGGGTCGTCGGCGGCACAAATAGTTTTGCTGTCATTCCCGAAAAAGACGGTTGGTATTCGTTCTTTTTATGTAAGCAGGAAAAACTCAGTTGGAGTTTAGGCGTTGTTTCTATCAAGGAAATCACGCCGTAGTTGCCCCGCCCGTGCCGCAAGCGTTCGCCGCTTGCGGCACAAATAAGGCTATTCCCTAATCGTCGAACGGGTCGCCGAACCGCCGGCTGTTCCCGCCCCGGCGGAAGCCCATACTCTCGTCGCCGGACGATGCCAGCATATCCGCCATATCGTCCGGGTTCTTCGCCTTTTTGAGGTACTTGCGCAGTGCCTCCACCTGCTCCCCGACCGCGTTGGCGTAGCGTTCGTCCAGCGTCGTGTGTCCCTCGTGCGCGAGTTGAAGCATTGCGGCTAAAAACGCTTCCTTCAAAAACGCGGGCGTGAACCCTTCGGTGAACTGTGCGACATTATCCGACAGTTTCTCGATGTCGAATCCCGGCACGAGGTTCGGCAGTTTGTTCAAAAACCGGCGGCAGTATTCGGCGCGTTCGGCTTTCGCGGGCAAGCCGATATGATACACGCGGTCGAAGCGCGACGGACGTTTCAGCAACGCTTCGTCAATGCGCTTCGGGTAGTTGCTCGACGCGATAATCAAAATCCCGTCGTTGTTGCGAAAGCCGTCTAATTCATTCAGAAAGTATGTCCGGTTCGCGTCGCTCACCAAACCGTCCATATCCTCGAACGCCAGAATACACGGGGCCGACTCGCGGGCGTGCTTGAAAATCTGCTGGAGCGAGCCGTTGTGCCGCACGTCGCCGACGTATAAGAACGGCACTTCGGGGTGCGCCGCCGCCGCCGCTTTGCACACCATCGTTTTGCCGGTTCCAGGCGGACCAATCAGCAAAATGCCGCGCCGCCACGGAAAACCGATGGTGCGAAATACTTCCTTCGAGGTGAAAAACTGGTCAATCGTGCCGCGAATATCCGCGATTTGCTCGGCGGGAAGCACGATGTCGCTCCACGATACTTTACTCGCTTCTTCGTCCAATTCGGGATCGTCTTTCCACGTTCCCAAAAAGCGGCGACAGCGATGATGCACGGCGTTCATCTCTTTGTGAAGCCGCGTGATGAACGATTTGCAGGTTTCACCGTCGTCGCCCCACAGCACGAAGTAGCCGGAATCGTTGAGGTTCGGGATGGCGAACAGGTTTAGCACCGCGCCGGTTTCGTGGTCGGTGAGTTCCCACCAACCGTAGACGGGGCGCGGTTCGATAAAGTCGGCGGTGTCGTCGGTATGCTCCACGGGCGACTGCACCACCGGGCGAATCTCGCACAGGCGCGGCAGGGTACGGCGCACGTCGGTGCGGTCTTGGTAGAACGTGTGCGTGGAAACGTCGGGCGCGTGTTCATTCAAAATCTCGAACAACAGGTGAATCGGCGAACCGTCTTCCGACGCACAGCGCAGAATGCGATTCATGGCATCATGCCGCCAGTCGCGGTCGGGCGATTCGGTGATGGCAAAGCCGTTCGTGCGGGCTTCGGAGGATAATTGCATAAACATAGTATACGGCTTTCTTGGCGCGAGTGACGCCCTCATGGCGATAAAGGGGCAATAAAGAAACGGCGGGTTTGTTTTGTTACTGCTATCGGTATCGCGGATGCGGAACGACCTGCTAAAGAATCGTGCCTTGCGCCGCTGGGGCGGCGGACGCCCCTGCACGTCCGAAGGTTAGGTCGGCGTGTAAATACGCCCACCAAAACAGGGGGCGATCGCGGCAACGCTTGCGAACGTGGCGGAAAAATCGTACAATACCGGCGTTCGGGCAAAACCGAACGCCCCGTGCCGGGGTGGTGAAATGGTAGACACAAGGGACTTAAAATCCCTCGATCGTGAGATCATACGGGTTCGAGTCCCGTCCTCGGCATAGAAGATGAAAGCGCGGCACGAGACGAAAGTTTCGCGCCGCGTTTTTGTCGTTTCGCGGTAAAATAGCGGCACGTATGCAAGCCCAGTTCACCGAGCAAACGCGCCGCGCCCTGTCCGACGCCCGACACGAAGCGAGCGAAAACGGGTCGGCTTGCGTGGAGCCGGAGCATCTGTTAGTTGCCGTGTTGCGCGGCGATCCCTCCGAAGCGTGCGCCGAATTGCGCCGGAACGGTCACTCCCCCAAGGCGATTTACGAAGACGTTTGCGCTGTGTTAGACGTTCCCCTGCCGGTGACGGAGCGCGCCGCGCCGCACTCCCCCGAACTCATCGTGCCGTCGGCGCGGTCGGAGCGGACTCTCGCGCTTGCCGCCCGAATCGCCGTGCAGTTCGGACGTTACCACATGGGAACCGACCACCTGCTCCTTGCGCTGATTGCGGAGCCAAACGAAACGCTTGCCGGGGTTTGGAAGCGGCACGGGGTTTCGGCGACCGAGGCGAGCACTACCGGCGAACGAATTGCCCCCCTTCCTTCTGCTGTTTCCGCCGCGCCGCGCCAACTGTTTCAACGTCCGGCGTGGAACCGGTACACGTTCGCGGCGAAGCAAGCCATCGCCGTCGCGGCGACCGAA
>JACMIU010000333.1 GCA_014380985.1 Armatimonadota bacterium
AAAAACGTTGAGACCGGGGCGTGTGCCGGTGCAGGTGATGCCGCCGTACTGCACGCTGGTGGTTCCCGTCGGCGCGAGTGTCTTGAGGCGGGTAGATAAAGCCCGCAGGTCGGACTCGGCGGACACAAACGAGAACGGGAGCGCGGTGGTGCTACTTTGCCGGGTCTGTCCCTGCACAGTAACATTGCTGTCTTTACGGAACGTGGTGCCGTAGACCGCATCGCCCTGCACCGTGCCACCGGAGTTCAAGGAACCGCCGAGGTCAAGGGAGCGAAGGGCATAGACCGACCCGCGCACATCGGGGGTTTTAACCGTGGTGGTCGCCCCGTTCGAGACGAGGCTACCGTACAGGGTTCCGCTCCACGTGGTCGCGGTGGCAGTTCCGGTTGCGCCGAACACGATGTTGTAAGGAACGGCGGCGTCGGTGAGCGGCACATTCGGGGCGATGGAGTAGTTCTTGGTGCTTACCTGCCCGCCAACCGCGAGACGCCCTTCAATGGTGGAGCCGCCGGTTTCCAACACACCGGTTTGAAACACGAACACATTGTAATCGTTGGCGATGCCAAGATTGGATGTGCTTGCCGTGGACGGGCGGGCGGAAGCGAGACGGACGGGAAGGCAAAGCGCGAAAACGGTGAGGAGAACAAACAACGCGGTGGCTACGGACGAAACATAGTTTCGGCACTGCCCGGTGAGATTTCGCTGCACCGAGCTCTTCCTGCCATATTGCCGAGGCGTAGAGGGGCGACACAAAGTGGTGCGAGTGGGGAGACTCGCTTTACCGGTACGGGTTCTCCATACCTTTTGTGATCGTCCTGCCGGAACCTGCGGCGGCTTTGTTGCCGCCAAAAACACGCGCTGCTGTCCTGACTATATTCGTCGCCCGACTCTGCAATTGGGGAGGAAGGATTTCTCGTTCTGAAATCCGCCGCGGCGCGAAACAAACCGTTTGAAAATGATTAAAAGGTTGCCGAGTCGCGGGCTTTACACCCGCTATTCTGCTAAACAGGGAGATTATACAGCATTCTTGTCCGCTGTCAATACCTGTTTTTTTCAGAGACGATTAAGTTTTAAGGACATCCGGCTATTCATTTGCCACTATGCTCACGAAAATCAGTTCACTGTCTTTCACTTTGAGAAGGGCGTAAGTCGGCGTTGGCTCTTGCTCCATCTCCTGTAGCACCGTGATCAGATACGCGAGGTAATCCGGGAAATAACGCTGGCGATGGTTTTCACGGACGCGCTCATGAAGTGAATCGTGGCGTAGTTTCTCGTTGGCGTCGTACTCATCAACAGCATGTCCTTCATACGCGGCGATACCGCCGTAGTTTGCGATGTTGAAGTTCGTGGTCTTTGCTTCGCGGCGGGCGAACTGAACCAGATAGCGCGACTTCTCCACCCCAAGCCGTGCGATATGCGCTTTAGCAAGAGCGAGTTCACGGGGGTCGGACGGGCGGTTTCGCCTGTCTGGAAGAAGATTTGGTAAAAGTGGCCATCTCTCTTTTTTTGGGCATCCGCCTGCGTGGACACGCTGTCCGTGCCTTCTGGGGCATCTGTAGACGGCACCACGTTCCGAGGCGCACCACTTGATTTGTCACCGATAGGCTTGTTCACAGAACGCTTCGCCTTATCAACCGGGGCGTTGATGATTTGCGTCACCACAGGAGGCGATTCCGAAACTTCCGGCGCAAACAGGCTCAGGGTTTCTTCTTTTCGTGTCTTGCTGGCACGGCGCGTTTTTCGTGCGACGATTTTGAAGTCGGTGTCGTCCACAGTACGCTCCAAAGTCACACCCAAAAGACCGGTGGGAACCGGAACGTCCTGCAATTCTTTCAAGGCTAACTGGGGTATCTGCGCCCGCTTGGACGGGTAGCGATAGGTCACGCCGTCAATACCCAGTTCGGCGAAAAGTTCCTTGGTGCGGCGTTCGTAGCGCGTTTTATCCGCCATAATCAGGTCAAGATGCGTGTAGAGGATCTGGGCAATCTCGCTTTTGAAGCGAAGGATCGTCTCGAAATAAATGGGACGTGTGAACCCGGAAAGCAAATTGGAAAGTATTCGCTCGTTAAACTCGAAGTAAGAATCTTCGGCGGTCACTTTATCGCCTCGCGTTCGGCGAAACAGTTTCAGTTCGGAAAGAATCGTGAATGTATCCACACGCTCCAAAGTTTCCTGACGGGCACTATCGAAGTAGGAACGCTCCCACAAACGGAGTGAACCGGAGCCGCAAAAGCGAGTTAGCGTCCGTATAATTGTGGGTTAGTCTAACCGATTCTGGGAAGGCTAACTGGAAATGACAAAAGAAGAAATCAGTATCACTCCTGTCGGCAAGATCGAGCAGTTACGGGTTCCCAGAGATCGTGACGGCACTTTCACGACCGAAGTGTTTAAGGAATACCATCGAAGCACGGGAGAGATGGAAGATGCCGTTCGGGAGATGTGGCTTCAAGGCATCAGTCAAAGGAATCGGCGGCAACTCGTTGCGCCTGTATTGTCGAAGTCACACAGAAATTGGGGACAGTACGAATTGGCAAGGATGCCGTTAGCCGCATCGCGGGGCGACTCAACACCGAATTGTCGGCGTTTCGCACCCGCCGCCTAAAGATGGCGTACCGCAACTTACTCAAGGGACTAATTGAGCGTGGACTTATAGGGGTGCAGTTAGTGATTTCCGACGACTACGAGAGCATTAAAGGGGCTGTCCAAGTCGAACTTCCCTCGGCACGATGGCAGAGGTGCGTAGTTCACTTTCAAAGAAATGTGCTTTGCCACGTTCCCGCGGCAGATATGGGAGAAGTAGTCGGCGACTGGAAGGGCATCTTTGCGGCGTTACGTAGTTACCCATGCCTGTGCTTCCCAATGTGGAACTGTCTCCCCGCGTGGAGTAGGCGAAATCTTCGCGCCCCGTCCCCGTCGCCGGACGCGGTACAATCAAACCATGCCGATTCCTTCCTTTTTTGGATCCAAGACCGAAACGCCGAGCGCGTCGGAACTGTCGCGCCGCTTAGAGCAAAAAGAAACCGAACTG
>JACMIU010000334.1 GCA_014380985.1 Armatimonadota bacterium
CGTTATCGAAAAGCTGGGTCTCCGTGGCAAGAAGCAGATCAGCGGCAGGGGTCACGGTCAGAGCGCGAACGCCGACGCTCTCTCCTTCTGCTCTACTCAGGTTAATTCGGTACGCTTCCGCATAGGCTTCCGGCAAATCTTCCTCGCGGCGCGGCGAGCCGCCGCAACCGGGAAGCAAAGTCGCCGCGCCGCAACCGGCGGCAGAAAGCAGGGCGCGGCGCGATAATCGAATGGGGGAAATAGTTGGCATCAATCAGGATTCCTTCTCGGTAGTTTGAGCAGGCGGGGCGGCGATTCCTTCACAAGCGCGGCGGGGTACAATCGCGCTGTGAAATACACATTTACCCTGCTCGTCGAAGGCGACGATTCCCGGCGCGAAAAAATCGTGCTGGAAAGCCGTTCGTCCGAGTCGCCGCGCCATATCGTGCAGAAAATCTTGGCGTACCTGCTGTACCGCGATTTGACCGGGGGGTTGCCGCTTCGCATCGAGCCGGGCGAAGTCGGGCAACGTCATCGCCCCGACCTGCTGGCGACCGAAACAGCACCATTCGGAACGAATGTGCGAGCCGTGACCGACAAACCGCTCCTTTGGATTGACTGCGGGCAGATAGAAACCAAACGATTGGGGCGAATCGCGGCGATCAACCGCGACGCCCGCGTTATCATCGTGAAGCAGACCGGACGCGAGGCACAACTTTACGCGGAAGCCGCCCGAAAAGACCTGCCGGTGCTAAATAGCGGAACGGCGCGGTTCGTCGGCTACCTCGGTTTTGACGACGGCTTTATGGCGGATTTGGTGAATGCCCTTCGCGGCGCGAACACGTTCTGCCTTACCGAACCGTTCACAGAAGCCCTGTCGCTGACCATGAACGATGCGGCGTTTTCCTCGCATTTTCACGCATTTGACTATCAAGCATCCCCTCTGTCCCCCGCCGATTTTTGGGACGCTTCCACGCTTCCTGTCTCTGTGGAAAAATAGTTGAAGTTTTTTCGCAGGAATATCCCTCCTACGCGGAGAAGATACCAGTAATTTCTGTTTTGGAGGACATCAGCCTTATGCGCGTTCCCGCCAATTGGGTAGCCCGCTCACTCTGCGCCGTTTGTTGTTTTGGTCTGACAGCTTTAGTTGCCGGTTGCGGCGGTGGTGACAGCGAACCCAGCGCGTCACCGTCGCCTACCGTGTCGCCGACCCCGCGCCCGACACCCGCAGCCACACCGACGCCCGCGCCGACCCGCGCCAGAGTCACCATTGCCTGGCCCGCCCGCACCCGCGTCGAAGCCGTGTCCTCCGCTTTGTCGGCACGTATCGTGCTGACCGGAGCGGCTCCCGGCGGCGGTGACGTGACTTGGACAGCGGAACGCCCTGCTGTAATTCCGAATCAACAGCCCTCGCTCGACTACACATCGAACGACGTTGCGGTCGCCGGAACGCCGTTCCTGCTGACCGTGACTTTCTACGGCGACGCGAACCAAACCGGTGGCGTGGTTGCCGTCGCGCAAGCGAACGCGACCGTTCGCGCCGACGGAACCCTCGACACCACTATCGCTACCGTGGGTACGATTCGCTCGGTGTCGGTCGTGCCGAACCAGACCGTCGCGGTCGGACAAACCGTGCCGCTCGCGTTCTCCGCTCTTGATGCCACCGGCAACGTGATTGCCGTTCGCCCCGGTTCTGCCCGCATCAGTATCGCTATCGGCGCGGATCGTATCGCCCTTGACGGCGAGAGCATTCGCGGCGTTCGTCCGCGAGACGCTTCCGTCGTGGTGGCGATTGACCAAGCCTCGTCGTCGGCGACCCCAGTTATCGTGACTTCCGACGCCGTTTTGACCGCGAACACCACCGGACTTAACCTGTCGCTCGAAAAATCGTTCGCCGTGACTACCACGGTGACGGGAACCGGCGTCAGCGATACCGGTGTCACTTACGCACTGGTGAACCCGCCCGCGAATGTCGCCATCACCCCTGCCGGGCTACTCACCGTGGGCAAAAACGAAGGCACATTCCAAATCGTAGCGACCTCCGTGTACGACACAGCGAAAACGCTGACGATTCCCGTGACAGTGGCGTCGAAAGTCGTCACCGCCATCATCAACACGCCCACGCCCGTGCGCGTCGGCATCGGCGACAAAGTTGCCATAACCGCGACTGTCTCCGACCCGGACGGCGCACCGAGCGACACATCGGTGACATGGGCGGTGATTGACCCTGTGACAGGTCGCCCGATTACAACCGCCGGAACGATTGATGCCGATGGCGTCTACACCGCGCCGACCACTGCGGGGACATACCGCATTTTAGCCACCTCTCGCTACGACACGCGCAAAACCGACTTCGTGAACGTTTCTGTGGTCGCGGGCGGCGTCGGAGTCATCATCCAGTAAAGGAGAGGAAACAAATCCATGAAAATCAACCTTATCCAAAACACGCGCCTTTTGCGCTTAGGCACACTATCGGCTCTTTGCGCCGTGCTTCCTCTCGTCCTCCTGTCCGGTTGCGGTGGCGGAAGCGATTCTAAACCGACTACCGAAGCAAGCCGCGCCCAAGGCACGGTCAGCATGACGATCAAGTGGCCCAAACCGTCGGGAACCCGCGTGATTCCGCAATCCACCCGAAGCATCACGGTGACGATTACCGGCGCACGCGGTACGCAAACGCAAACCGTGACCAAAACGCCCGATGGTACGCCCTCGGTGATTACGTTCACCGGTTTGGCACTCGGTTCGTACACCGCGACCGCGAACGCCTACGCCACCACCGACGGAACCGGTACACCGGTTGCCACGGCGAACACCACGGTCAATATCACGC
>JACMIU010000035.1 GCA_014380985.1 Armatimonadota bacterium
CCGGGAACCGGAATCCCCCACCCCGTGCGGTTCTGCGTCACGGTAATATCGCGCAGTCCTTCATCAATAAACGCCAAGACTTCGTTGCGGCGCGTCGGAGGCAAAAGAAAATCGGGGTTCGCCGTGATGTGCGCTTTGAGCCGGTCACCGTATGCCGACAGCCGGAAGAAGTAAGCATCTTCCTGCACCCGTTCCACGCTCGCGCCCTTGTTCACGCCCTCGGCGATAACGGTTTGCGTCGCGGCGTCCACATCGGTATCGCGGAAAAACGTCTCGTCCTTGACCGAGTACCAGCCCTCGTAAACGCCCTTGTAGATGTCACCGGTCGCCAAAAGGCGGCGGAAAATCTCCTGCACCACAAACACATGGCGCGGGTCGGTGGTGCGAATGAACTGATCATAGTCGCAGTCAAGAAACCGCCACGTGTCCACGAACCGCTTTGACACCTCGTCCACAAACGCCATCGGCTCTTTCCCCGCCTCCTGCGCGGCTTCCAACACCTTGCGTGCGTTCTCGTCGGTTCCGGTTAGGAAAAACGGATTCGTGCCGCGCATCCGTTCGTATCGCTTCACGGCATCGGCAAGTAGGGTGGTGGTCGCGGTTCCGATGTGGGGCGAACCGTTGACGTAATAAATCGGGGTAGTAACGTAGTAGCGTTTTGTGTCGGTCATAATAAACTATATCGCCGAACGCACCGATAAAGGCAAGTGCGTCCGGCGATTCGGGAAAATGGTACATTTTTCAGTGTACCGTATTTTCGCAAGTGGGTGCGTGACGAAACTACCGTTTTCGGCGACGAAGTACTACCGTTCCTGCTGTTGCCAAGCCCAGCACTGCAAGCGTGAGCGTTCCCGCCTCCGGCACGACGGCGATTTGCGCCGTGCGCGGCGCGGGGGTTGTCACGCCGGGTACGAACTGCGGAACCCAACGCCATCCTGTCCACGACGCCGTAACAAGGTTGTTGCCAGCGTCAAAGGCGGGTGTGTCGCTGAGCGTGACAAAGGACGCGCCGACCCCGGCACTTGTCCATGTCGCGCCGTCGAAACCGAGCCACGATTCCCAGTAACCGGCGGGCGTGGTGATGCTACTCAGGGAGCGTCCGTTAAAGCCGAACGAGGTGAAAAACCTGCCGAACAGTGGATCGTCCGAGTGCGTTTCGGTGAAGCCGTTCGCACCGGTGAGCGCGGACGCCAATGCGACGGGAAAATCGGCGGACGTTTTCGCGGGTTCGTAATTCCAGCCGAAGTTGTACACTTCTGGGTTCGCGCCGGAATCGTTAAAATCCAGCACGAAAAACGCTTGCTTCGTGGTGGGCGATGGCGTTCCGATGAACGCGGTAATCAGCGGGTCGGCGAAGGCGACCGAACATAGGGACAGGGACGCAGCGACAACCGCGACGATTTTGAAGAAACGCATAGGATCAAACTCTTTCCTTCTCACGGGAAATTACCAAACGCGTGCGCCATCATCGCTAAAAACGGCGACACGAACAAACGCGAAGAAAAACGAGGAAGATTGAGTTATCGTCGCCACCTGTTTCGCGCAGGTTACGCCGTTTTTCGCGGTGAGAAGCGCGACAAACGGCGGACGCTCCAATTAGGTTGGTGACCCGACTTGCCCCCGCGTTTCGTTTTCACGAAGTATGCGGCGGCTTCACGGTTGCGCGACAGTGCCGGAATAAACCGCAGGCTTGCGCCCTCGGTTGTCACCGGCTTCCCCACAATCTCCCCGCGTTTAAGCGCGAAGCGATTCTGACCTACGAAGCATAACGATCTTACCGCCCGCGCCGTGAACGCGCCACTTTATTTTTTGCGCCCGACACTCACAGTCTGCGCTTCGGGTTCCACCGGCGCGTTCCAGTCGCGCTCTTTGGCGACATCCGTCGTTTGTACCGATTCTTTCACGGTTTCGCTTTTGGTTTCTTTCGCGGCGCGTTTGTTTTCGCGTCTTGCTTTGTCGCGTTCGCGCCGGATGTGCTTTTTTTGAAACGCGGCGAACTCGGCTTCAAACGCAGTTCCGCTTGTCGGATACGCCGCCGCAATATGCGATACCACACCGAACCCCCAGCCCACCACGGGGTAGAGGAACCACGGGTGCCCGCCCCCGGTGATTGCCCAAAGGAAGATGAGCAGGGCGCAAACTAAAACATACGGAACCACGTGCGACGACACCGCCCCCCGCCGTTCGCGGATAAACGCGGTTCTCAGCGCGGCGTCCTCGCTTTTCGCCTCGCGCTCGGACAGCACGGCTTCGAGCGTTTCCGGCGCGATTTCGAGTTCCGCCGCCATTGCCGCGAGTCGCTCCCGCGACACGCCGGTTTGTCCGGTCGCGGCGCGGGATTCGCGCCGTGCCGCTTCAATCAGTATCGCTTCTGCTTCTTTCGGGTCGAATGTTGCCATAGAATATGCCCGCATCATTATACACCGTACTACGGCAAATGGGGGCAAAACGGAAGTCCTCTACAGCAAAACATAACCGCGCCGCGCCCCTGTGGTCACGGCTTCGGTGCGGCTAACGGCGTTCAATTTGCCCAAAATCTGCGCGACGTGAAACTTGACCGTGTGAAGCGAAATACCGAGTTTCGTGCCGATTTGCTTATTCGCCAGTCCTTCCGCCATTTGTTGAAGCACCTCGATTTCGCGGGGCGTGAGCGTTTCGCCGGGCAGAACCGGTGCGGGAATCTTGTTCGGTTCCGACGCCTTTACCGGCGCGGGGCGAGCCATATATACCGCAAGCGACCTATCAAGCACCACCAAGCCCTGTGCGACGGAGCGAAGCGCACTCGCCGCCTGCGCCGCGTCCACGTCGCCGCGCAAAAGATAACCCCACCCCGGCAAGCCGTCCGCGCCCGCGAGAACCGGCAGGTCGGTCGTCGGCGCGTCGCCGAGAACCAACAAGCCGACTTCGCCCGCCCGCCCCGCCGACGCGATACCGCCGAGCGTCTGCGAAACCGCCGTGCCTTCCTCGCCCGTAGTGTCCAGAACCACGGTATCGGGGCGCAAATCGGCAAGGATCGCGCCCAGTTCCGCACCGGACGACGCTTCGTCCAGCACCAGCACACCGGGTTGTAGTAGAGTGTGTAGACCCACCCGGTCGGACGGATACACGGCGACGATCACCACGGCGATAGCGGGTTCGTTTTCCATAGGCTTTACTCGTTTGAACCGCCAAGACGCCAATAACCAGAAAGATTTTTAAGATTCTTTGAAACCTTCTCTTCTCTTTGCGTCCTTGGCGTCTTGGCGATTAGTATCTTACTCCGAAGCGGCGACGGTTGCGGTGATTTCGCTCACCGCGCCGCCGCGCAACACCTGTAGCGTGATCGTGTCGCCTGCGATTAAGTGTTCCCGAAGCGCGTTCACGTCTTCGAGCGGCGAACCGTTCACCGAAAGGAGCGTGTCGCCGAGAAACAAGCCCGCCGACTCCGCCGCGCTACCCGGCGCGACCGAAACAATCAGCAAGCCGCCGGACTGCGCCATGCTTTGCGCGATTCGCAGGGCGTCCGGTAGCGCGACTAATTGGGTGCGAATCCCTAAGTAGCCGGGGCGACGCGACCCATGCGCCTTGATTGCCTCCGCGGCGCGAATCACGAGTGGCACACCGAGGGCGACGCCCGCGCCGCGCCCGTACATCCGGTTGAGTAAGCCGATCATTTCACCCCGCGTGTTGACGAGTGCACCGCCGGAAAAGCCGGGGTAAACGCCCGCGTCGGTGGTGACTATGTATTCGTTCGTTCCGCCGGTTTGCGTTTCCTGCACCTGCGACACGACGCCGAGTGTCACGGTTAGCCCGGCGTCGCCGGGGCGGGCTACGGCAAGCACGAGTTCGCCGGGATGCGGCGTGACTGTGACCACCGGCGCGGCGGGCAAATCGGCTTCCACTTTGAGAATCGCAATATCGGTCGCCTCGTCGCGCCCGACCACGGTGGCACGATGGCGGGTTCCGTCCGCCGTGACAACACTCACGTCGTCGGACTCTACGGCGTGGGACGCCCCGGCAATAAATCCGCCGCCGAGCGAAACGCCCGACGCCGTGAGGCGCGTTCCGTCATCAACGCGCACAATGAACGGCGCGATTGTGGCGGTTGCAGTGGCTAAGTCGTCGGAAAGGCGCGATAAATCGCCGGTGGGTTTGGTGGTTTCGGTCATGGTTGGTTTCCTATTCTCGGTACGCCGTGCCGGGGTTTCGGTTCCGGCGCGGTGATGTTGTTAACAGGATACGCGAACGGTGGCGGCGTGGCATCGGTCGTTGGAGCAGGGACACGATACAATAACCGCCTATGAACCCGCTCTCCCCTGCCTTTATCGGCGAACTTTCGGCACTGCTCGGCGCGGATGGCGTTCGCCATTCGCCCGCGCAGAAAGCGGTTTATGCGTCCGACGCCTACACCCTCGAAAAATCGCTTCCCGGCGTGGTTGCCCTGCCGCGTACCACGGCGGAAGTGTCGGCGATTCTGCGTCTTTGCCACGCTCGCGGCGTTCCCACTGTGCCACGAGGCGCGGGAACCGGGCTTGCCGGTGGCTCTACCACGGGGAGCGACGCGGTGCTACTTTGCCTGTCGCGCATGAGCGAGATTGTTTCGATTGACCTGCCCAATCGCCGTTTGCGGGCGCAAGCCGGGGCAATCAATATCGCGCTCACGAAAGCGGTGGCGGCGGACGGCTATCAGTTCGCGCCCGACCCGTCGTCGCAGGGGGCGTCCACGATTGGCGGCAACGTGGCGAACAACGCGGGTGGTCCGCACACGCTGAAATACGGCGTCACGGTGAACCACGTTTTAGGCTTACAAATCGTTTTGCCGGACGGCGAAATCCTCGAACTATCGGCAGACGACTGCGGCTACGATTTAGTCGGCTTGGTCACGGGATCAGAGGGTACGCTCGCCGTGGTCACGGAAGTCACGGTGAAACTGGTCAAAACGCCGGAGGCGGTTCGCACCATGCTTGTTGTCTGCCGCACCGTGGACGACGCGACCACGATGATTTCCGCGATTATCGCCTCCGGGATTCTGCCTGCTGCTCTGGAGATGATTGACCGCACGATTCTGCTTGCCGTCGAGGAAGCGTACAAACTCGGCTTGCCGACCGACGCCGAAGCGGTTCTGCTGATTGAGGTAGACGGCGCGGAAGCCGGGCTTAACCGTCAAGCCGAACGCATTACCGCTTTGTGCCGCGAACACGGCGCGGTGCGCGTCGAGGCCGCGACGAACGCCCTTGACCGCGCCCGTCTTTGGACGGCGCGTAAGAAATCGGTCGGTACACTGGGGCGGCTTGCCCCAAGCCACGCGACGCAGGACGGCGTGGTTCCCCGAACGAAATTGCCGCAAATCCTGCGCGAGATCGCCGCGATTGGTGCAAGGCACAAACTGCGAATCGCCAACGTTTTCCACGCGGGCGACGGCAACCTGCATCCGGTGGTGTTGTTCGACGAGCGCGACCCCGAAGAAGTGAAGCGCGTTCTGATTGCCGGGGGCGAGATTTTAGCGGCGTGTGTAAACGCGGGCGGCGCACTCACGGGCGAACACGGAATCGGCATCGAAAAGCGCGACTTTCTGCATCTGGTTTTTTCGCCGGAAGACTTGGACATCATGGCGAAAGTGCGAGGCGCGTTCAACCCGGACGGCTTGCTGAACCCCGGCAAACTGCTCCCGTTCGGCGGAAACTGTTGCCCGCACCTGCGCCGCCCCGAAGCCGAGGCACTGCTAAACCTGACGAAAACCCGCGCCGCCGCCGTGTAAGTTTCCTATTTTTCGCTTTTCGCACTTTTCGCAAGCCAGTTTTTGACTGGAACACCGTGCCAAGCGGTCGGAGTAAGCGTATCCCAACTATTGAGAAGGTCAAGATTATCCGCCTTCTTTGGATCGTTGTTGCCGCCATAGAAGCACCATGCCGCCGCGCTGTAACCATTTTTCTCGATCCAGCCGATCATACGATCATCCCAATCGCCGTCGCCGGGACGACAACCGAACTCGCCGACGAAGATAGGTAGTCCGACTTTCGCCGCCACCGTCACCCGTCCATCCCAATCGGAGTAAGAGAAGGGGTAAATATGAACATCATAAAGGATATTCTGCTTCGGGTTGGGTTGCTTCTTTCCACCGACACCGGGGTCGAACGGGCGATAGCCGCCTTCGGAAGGCTTCTTGACCACACCGGTAAGTTCGCCTGCATAACCAATACCCCCAATAACGATGATATTGCCCGCGCCGGTGCGTCGTACCGTGTTGATCAGGCTTTGGATTCCCGGCGTGTGATAATCAATTCCGGTAAGTTTGCCGTCGGTTGATTTGTCATTCGTAACCATGCCTCCGTTGAGCCACAGCGACCACTCAATATCGTGCGGTTCGTTGTAGATGCCCAGTAACACGTTCGGATTGTTCTTGTAGCGGGTAGCGATGTTTGCCCAAGCGATAGCGGTGTTATCGTCCGGCATGTTGTGTTGACCGTGATTCTCGCCCCATTTCCCGGCATCGCTCCAGTGAAGGTCAATGATCACGTAGCAGTTTCGCGCCGTTGCTTTTCGGATAACCGAATCTATCGCTTTGCGGTATTCCTTACTATCGGCTCCGTACCCCATCCAATAATCCTGACTTATCGGGATACGAAGCACATTTCCCTGCCAGTCTAACGCTGTGGAAACCGTGGCTACCACATGGTCGCCTTGCGGCGAGTACTCGTAGCCCATGATGTTGACGCCCCGAAGTCGGACGGTTTTGCCCCGCGCATCCTTCAATGTATTACCCGAAAGGGACAATACAGGCGGTGCGGCAATACCGGCACCGGGCAGTGCCAACATAGCGGCAATCACTGCACCGATACGAAGCACGTTATTCCACGATTTACTTGTTTTTATTCGTCTTTTACTTTCAAATGATTTCGATGTCATTAATGTTCTGCCTTTGTTGTTCCAGTATAGCAACGGCGTTTGCCAGCG
>JACMIU010000335.1 GCA_014380985.1 Armatimonadota bacterium
CGCCCGCCTTTCCAATTCCCCGGTTCCCTGCCTATTCGTGCCTGCCGTTCTTCCACCAGCCCGGCTTCGCGTTCGGCGCACCCGGCGCATATGTCGGCGAGGGCATGGTCGGCGCGAGCCATTTCACCGCGTTGCCGATAATCTTCTTGATTTCCGGTTGGTGGTAAATCGGGTTCGATTCGTGTCCCGGCGAGAAGTAAAACACCTTGCCGTAGCCGCGCCGCCACGTGCAACCGGAGCGGAATACCTCGCCACCCGCGAAGTTGGAGATAAAAATCAGTTCGTCGGGCGCGGGAATGTCGAAATACTCGCCGTACATTTCGTGTTCGGGAATCGAAAACACCATCGGAACGCCCTCGGTGATCGGATGCCCCGGAGCGACATTCCACACGGTTTCCGAATCGCCGTCGCGCCAGCAGAGCGAGCAACTCGTTCCCATCAGTTTGCGAAAAATCTTGGAGTAGTGCGCCGAGTGCAGGCACAGAATCCCCATGCCCCCCAAAACCCGCGCATGGATTTTGTTTACCACGGCGTCCTCCACTTTGTCGTGCGCCATGTGTCCCCACCACGTCAGAACGTCGGTTTGCGCCAGTACCTCGTCGGTCAAGCCGTGTTCGGGGTCTTGCAGTACCACAGTGCGAACCTCTACCGCGTCGCCTAACTGTTCGCGGATTCCTGCCGCAATCGCTTCGTGCATTCCGTCTGGGTAGATGCCCTTGATAGGATGGTTTTCTTGAAACTCGTGGCTGTTTTCGCCGTAAACCGTAACTCTAAGTGCCATATTGTTCTCCGCTTCCTTGCCCGGCTTGTGTTGCCGTGATGCCGATAGATTAACTTTATGCGGCGCGGATTCCTGCCCAACCGTTCGCGCCGATTGACAGAAGCGGCAAAAAGAGAGTAGAATACCATCAAGATACGAACCGTCGCCGCCCAAAGAACCGCATAGGGGAAATCGCACGGGCGTTTTCGCCGTACAGAAAGCACGTACAAGGTTCGCGCCGATCAAGGAAGCGCGACCCGAAAGGAACCAACCCATTATGGCACGCATTTTAGCCGTGGACGATGAACCGAATATCGTTCGCCTGATTCAAGTCAACTTAGAGCGCGAAGGTTATACCGTGGAAACCGCGAGCAACGGCGCACAGGCACTCGCCAAAATCAAAGCGAACCGCCCCGATTTGCTGGTGTCGGACGTCATGATGCCGGAGATGGACGGCTTCGAGCTTTTAGCCAGTGTGCGCCGCGACCCCGCTATCGCCGATTTACCGGTTATCATGCTGACCGCGAAGGCGCAGGATAAAGACGTGATGGACGGCTACAGCCGTGGCGCGGATATGTACTTGACGAAACCGTTCAACCCGAACGAACTCAAGCAGTTCGTGAAGCGGATCCTGCAATCCACCGCCGAAGAGTCGGACGGTCGCTTCAGTCTGTAGGCGGCATACGTTTGGATTTGTGAACCGCCGGGCGCGAAGCGTTCGGCGGTTTTTTGTTGTCTGCGTGGTACACTTGTCTGCATGACAATTCGCTACGATTACGCGCCGGACGACGTGGTTGCTTTCAACGAATGGTTTGTGCTTCACGCGGTAGAAAACAGAAAACAACTGAAAATCCTTCGCGTGGTTCTTGCCGTTTTATCGCTTCTGTGCGTTGGTGCCGGTTTGGTTCTCCGTAACCGTGTGAACACGTTGCTGATAATCGAAGGCATATTTCTTGCACTGTTCGCCGCTTTTTTTCAGAAAGCCATTATCGCTATCGCCCGCAAGCAAGCGGCGAAAATCTTTTCCGACCCTGGCAATGCCAACCTGTTCGGCGAGGTGACACTCGATATTTCGCCGCAGGAGATTATCGCGGTATCGGCAAACTCGACCGCATCGTACCGATGGAATCTGGTAAGCGAGGTGATTACGACGCCGGAGCATCTGTTTTTGAAGATCGGCACACGAAATGCCATCATGGTTGCCCGGCGCAAGGTGGCAAGCGGCGACTTTGAATCATTCGCGGCAGAAGCGAAACGGTTGCACCGCGCCGCAAGCGACGCTACGCCGCAACCTATCGGGGCGCGGTAATCGCCTCCTACGGGAGCGAGACGCTACACAAGGCTTTCAACTTTGGCAGGTTCGTCACCACGATGGCGCGACCGTCGCGGGAGATAAGGCGCATGGCTTTGAGATGCGCGAGGCGGCGGTTCACCGATTCACGGCTGGTGTTGATGCGGGTCGCTATCTGTTCATCCGTGAGGCGCGGAAGCAGGTACGCCTTTGTCACGGGGTCGGGTTTGAGCGGGAGGCACTGGTCGCAGAGAAAACCGGCAAGCCGACCGGTGACATCCAGCGCGTTCGAGCGCACGGCTTGGTCGGAGTTTTCGCGGAGCCGGGCGGACAGGGCGCGGATAATGTTCCACGCCACGGACGGGTGCGCTTCCAAGAACTGCCGCAAGTAGCGCCCGTCGAGCAAAAGCAGTTCGCAAGCCGTGCCGGTTTCGGCGTCCGCCGAACGCGGTTTGTCGTCGAAAAGCGCGAGTTCGCCGAAATGTTCGCCCGCCCCCCGCTCGGCGATATGCACCGTTTCCATCGTTTTCGTCACGCGCTGAATGATGACGCAACCCGAAAGCACGATGTACAGCGTTTGACCGGGGTCGCCCTCGTGGAATAGTGCCTCGCCCGCCCCGAACTTGCGCCGCCGACACCGCGCCGCCAGAAGTTTGAGCGATTCCTCCTCCAGTCCGGCGAAAAGTTGAATCTTACGAAGTTGTTCCTCGATTGTGGTGCGTTCCACCGGTGTTGCCATACGTGCGCCTTTGGATACTGTGTGCCACTAACGGGCGAATTATCTCCAGTATACCGGGTTTGCTTGCCCGTAGCACATCGCTTATCCGGCGGGGCGAAGCGCGTCCTGCACCAAGTCGTATTGCGATAGGTCGGCACGGAGCAAATCAAGGTTGCGGCGTACCCGGCTATGAGGGCGGCTGACGACGTGGAACGGTATGTTTTCTTTTGCCAGCACTTCTTTCAAGGCGAGAAGCCAGCGCAAACCGTCGCTATCGGCGTACTCGGTCGGGTAAGCATCCAAGACGACGACGCGCAATTGGTCGGCGCGAACTCGGCGTAAGATGTTTTCCGGCGCGGTGCGGCACAAAAAACTTTCGGCATCGAGCGGTTCGGCGGCGCGTAGCATCAGGGCACGTCCGACCGGCTCCAAACGGTCTGCTTGCGGGGAATCGAGATGAGAGAAAACGGGATGGGCAAAAGTCGCGGTCAGCATCGTTGATGGTTCCTTGAAATGATAAAAATAATCGGCGGCTTCTTGAACATCGGTGTTTCGCGCCGGTACAACTCTTTTACGCGGACACGACGCGCTGTGTTTCCGCTACGGTGTGTCGAGCAGAAAAAATGCCACCGATGACCACGCATCCCGCCGCTCGAACAGCACGC
>JACMIU010000336.1 GCA_014380985.1 Armatimonadota bacterium
GGGTAGGCGCGGTTCGTTCGGGCGATTTGACAAACTGCGTGGGCGGGCTATAATACAGCGACAAAACGTTTGTGTCGGGACGCCCGCTATAGGGGGCGTCCCGGCTTTCGATGGTGTGCGCGAATGGCTTCCCCGTTCACTAGCGCCGACACCTTGCCGCGAGTGTGATGGTTTTTTCAGTTATGCCGCGAGTACCGACGAGCGAGGAGGGGAAATAATTATGGCACAAGTTTTTGTGAAGCCGGGCGAACCGCTCGACATCGCGCTCAAACGATTCAAGAAGACCTTGCAACAGGAAGGCACTCTGAAAATCGCTCGCGCTCACGAGTTCTACGAAAAAAAGAGCGACCGTATCCGCAAGGAAAAAGAATCGCGTCGTCGCAAGATGAAACTACAAAACAGCGAAACCCCTATGGCACAATAGTGCGCCGATAAGCAAGGTTTAGCCGGTGAGAGGGAAAAAGCAATGTCGCTCTTTCCCGCCTCGACAACTCCATAACGCGAATCCCCCGATGTGTTCGCTCACGCTTTCCCTGTTTGGCTCTACGTCACGTTCCGGCATCCCTCTGCCGCGTCCGTGCCGGATGGTTTCAACGTTTTTCTGAAACGATTTAATTGCCCATGACACCCATTCGCACTTTGCAAAAACTTTGGAGTGGTTTTCACGCCCTGCCGCACGACATCACGCGCCGCCGCCGTAATGCCGCACGGGTGCGCGAAGCGGCGAAACGCGGCGGCGAAGGCGGACTCGAACGACCGACCGCGCTTCCGAACGGGTTTTCATGGGAACGCGCCGGACGCATCGGCTTGGGCGTTGCCGCGTCCGCCTTACTGACCGCCTTGCTTTGCCTTCACCTTTGGCCCAACCGCGTCGCGCTTCGCGTCGGCGACATTGCCACAACGGATATTATCGCGCAACGCACCGTGCGCTACGAGGACACCGACGCTACCACCGAACTGCGCCAAGCCGCCCTGCAAACAGTCGGACGCCGCTACGGGGTATTGCCTGACGCGCCGCGCCTTGCCGCCGAAACCGCGAATATCGTCTTTGATATTGTGGATCGCTGGGCGACCTACCCCGCTGACAATGTGCCGATTGACGCCGAAACCGGCGTCAATACCGTGCGTCTACAGTCCGCACTCGACGATATTTACCGGCAGGGCGCGGGCGCGGTTCGCAAAGAAACCGTGGCGACGCTGTTTCGTTTTTCCGCGCCCGAACGCGCCCAAGCGAAAGCCACCGCCGCCGATTTGCTGACGAAACTGATGGCGCGTTCTATCAAGGACGACAACGACGATTTGCAAAACGCCCGCGCCGATGTGGCGAAAAGCGAGGAGTTGCGCGGCGTGTTTCCCGACGCCAAGCACCGTGCCGCTATCGCCGAAATCGTGGCGGCAAGTCTGCTCCCGACCCAACGTTTCGACGCGGGCGCGACCCGTGCCGCCGAACGACTCGCACAAGGCGCGGTTCCGGCGCAGTGGCGGCGTGTGGCGGCGGGTGAGCCGGTGATTCGCGCCGGAGAGCGCGTAACCACGGCGGAACTGGATGCGTTCGCCGCTCTCGGCTTGCAAAACCCGCGCCTTGATGCCATTGCCGTGGCGATCATCGGCGCGATGGTCACGGGTATGGTGGCGTTCGTTTCCGTGTATCTGCGGTTGTTCCACGGCAAAATCTATCGCTCCACGCCGACATTGTTGCTACTGGCGATTCAAATGGTGCTGGCGGTCGCCGGGCTGAAAATCGGCTCGCTTCTGCTCGGCTTGCCGTTCACCGGGGTACATTTCGGCTATCTCGGCATGATGTGCGTCGCTTCGGCGGGCATGGCGATAGCCTTGTTAGTGGACGCCGGAGTCGCCACCCTTTTGGTCGCCCTGCTATCTATCGCGTCCGGCATGATTTTGAACAACGAACTGCGCTACACGCTTTTGACGCTCGGTTCGTCCTTGATCGGCATTGTGTCCGTGGCGACGCTGAAAAGCCGGTCGGACTATCTGCGGGCGACACTGATTCTGTGCGGCGCGAACGCGGTGCTGAACGCTCTTGTCGGCTTGCTCGAAGGCAACGGCGAACGCGAAATCCTATCGGCGGTGATCTGGGGCGGGATCTCCGGCTTATTTGCAATGGCACTCTTTTATACCGGCGTGGCGATTTTCGAGCGATGGTTCGGCATCACGACGCATTTGCGCCTCTTAGAACTTTCCGACCCGGCAAGCCCGGTACTGCAAGAGTTCCGGCTCCAAGCCCCCGGCTCCTACGCGCACTCGTTGATGGTCGGCAACTTAGCGCACGCGGCGGCAGACTCTATCGGCGCGGATTCGCTTCTTTGCCGCGTCGCCGCGTATTACCACGATTTAGGGAAGATGAACCGCCCGGAGTTTTTCATCGAAAACCAGAGCGGGCTGGAAAATGCCCATGACCGTATCGCGCCGAGTTTGTCGGCTTTAGTTTTAGCGGCGCACGTCAAAGACGGTGTGGAAATGTGCCGCGCCCTCGGCTTCGCACCCCGCGTTCTCGAAATGATCGAACAGCACCACGGAACAACCCTGATGAAGTTCTTCTTTTACCGGGCGGCGGCGGGCAAGCCAAACCCGGCGATGGAATCGCAGTTTCGCTACCCCGGTCCGAAGCCACAAACCAAAGAATCGGCGATACTTTTGCTTGCGGACTCGGTGGAAGCGGCGTCACGCTCGCTTGACAAGCCGACCCCGGCGCGAATCGCGGCGTTTGTCGCGGCGATTGTGGAGGAAAAACGCGCCGACGACCAGCTCGACGAGTGCAACCTGACCCTGCGCGAAATCAAAATGGTGCAGGAATCGTTTGTGCGAACGCTTTCTGGTGCGCTTCACGCCCGCATCGCCTATCCCAGCGACCGCAAGGCAATTGTGGAAACCGTGCCGGGGCTACCGGAAGCCGCCGATATGCCGACGCCGACGGTGTCGTTCGCGCCGAAACCAGCGACGCCTATTTTAGTGGAGCAAGCCCCGCCCGGCGCGTTTGTGCCGACTGTGACAACCTTGCCGGATTTTGACGAACCGCATTACGGCGAAGTCCGCTTCGAGGAACCGACGCATGAGCATCGAATGGATAACGAGGGGGGCGCGGCACGAGACGCCGGATACAACCCGCGCCGACGACGCGGCAAAACGCCTCCTCGCACGGAGTAACCGAACCGGCGCGGAAGTGTCGGTGTTGCTAACGGACGACGCCGGGATTCACGCGCTGAACCGGCAATGGCGCAACATGGACAAGCCGACCGATGTGTTGTCGTGGCCCCTTGAAGAAGCAAACGGGGAAAGCCTCGGCGACGTTGCTATCTCGCTCGATACGGCAATGCGGCAGGCACAGGCGCGGGGCTGGGACATCGCGGACGAAATCGCGCTTCTGCTGATTCACGGCATCCTGCACCTGCTCGGCTACGAAGATGAAACGGAAGCGGGCGCGGAGTCCATGCGCGACGTGGAGCGTGAACTTTTGGGCAAACCGCTGGAAAAAACCGAATAGCATTGCATCACGTGGGGCTTGCCCCGCGTACAACGGGCAACCTATTTTCCGCGAAACCGTGTACAATAGGGGTGGAGGTTTTTCCATGGATTTTGAATTGGGATCGTTCTATACCCGTGCCGAGATTAACACGGTGATTGGTAGCCGGGAGACCATGCCGTTTCTCGCGGTGAGTGAGGGTAAGGTAGTAGCGGCGTTTTTGACCGACGCGCTGAACCGCAAAGCCCCGCGCCTCGTGAATGTCGGCACCGGTCCGAACCGCGCCCGCCGCGCCGAGCAATTAGCCGCGCAAGAGGAAGCCATTCCGGTTTTCCGAAAGGGAAACAAAGGCGGCGCGTATGCGACCAAGTTTGAGTACGTCGGCAACTGGGCGTGTGAATCGTTCGACAAAGAGGGCGAGATTCTGGACGAAGCGCAAGCCGAAAGCCTGACCACGCTTGCCGGGGTGCTTCGTTTGCGCGAGGTGAAATAACCGGGGCGGGGATTTCTGGCGGAACTTCGTTCCGACAAGCATCCCCGCGCCCCTCCCGGTGTGTTATACTGCGAATGTGCCTATCACCGTTCGCGCTTTTTTGAGCCGCTTTGCTTTGTCCGCCGGGGGGGCGATTCTTTTTGCCGCGCCCGGCGTCGCACAAACGGACGCACCGCAAGTTGTCCCCCCCGTCACCGGCGACCCGTTGCCCCCGTTCAAGATTTACTGGCAACAGATCGAATCCACGGTTCCGGTCGGCGAAAACGGCATCGGTGCGCCACGCCTTTTGACCTTCTCCGGCGACGTTCTGCTCGAATGGGGCGATGTCACCCTTCGCGCCAAACGCCTTGTGTATGACGCGGAGAAGGCGCGGTTTACGGGAACCGGCGATATTCTGCTGACACGCGGTATCGAAACCGTCACCGGCGACTCCATCACTTTCGACACCGTGACCGGCGCGTTCGCAGTGGAAAACGGCGTGGTCGTATCGCCACCCTACACGATCGCGGGCAAGCGCGTGAAGCGCGACGCGGCGGGGCTTCGCGCCGAAGGGGCGACACTCGCGCCCGACGTGAACGCCAAAGGTGAGTTGCGTCTTCTTGCCCGCGAAGTCAATTACGTCGAGGGCGCGTATACCGAACTCAAGGACGTGCGCGTTTACGTGTACGGTCAGCGCGTTTTGACATTGCCGCGCTACCGGATTCTGCGCCGCTACGGTCCGCGCAAATCCGATATTCCCGCCATCCCGCTTCGTTTCAAGTTCACGCGCATTAGCGGGCTGGCACTGGGCCTTGGCAACACGTGGACACTGACGCGGAACGCTACCGCCGACGCCGCCGTGTTTTTGCCAACCAAGAACGGCTTGCAGTATGCGGTATCGGCAACGTTTAATTTTATTGGTTCCGAAACCGACGCGCCGCCGTTCCTGAACCGCGTCAAGCGCGATTCGATGTTTAATGCGGCGGGGGTGAAGAGAAAGAAGGGCGAAATACCCGACCCGGCGGAACCGTCCGCGCTTCGTCGCTTTTTAACCGTTGCGCCGTCGCCGGGGATTGACCCCTTGTTGGATTTTGCGCCGATACTGGGAACACCCGAATCGGTGGGCAACCCGCTGGAGCAGTCGCCGCGTTTCGCGTCGCTCACCGGGACGTATTCCGGCAAAGAGGAAGTGGGCTTGAAGCGGCAGGGCAACCTGCTTCTCGACCGGCGCGGCGAAGCGCGGTTTCTCGCCACGCTTCCGCTAAATCGCACCAACCCGAACAACGGCAAGCCGTTCACTACCAACGAGTCGCTACGAGAATATCTGCGTTCGCCGCGCCTCGCCCTGATTAGCGACCTTTCCACCGGAAACTATACCGAACTACGGCTCTCCAACGCCACGGGAACGCAGTCCGACGTTAGCCGCACTTCGGCGGGGCGCACGGGGGGCGAGGTCGGTGTCGCCGTGCTACCGCTTCTGCTGGGAAAGAACGTGCTTGTACGCGGTCAAACGTCGTACCGGCTGTTCGACTATGGGAACGGCTTGACATACCGCGTGCCGGAACTCGGTGTCGCCGCGTCTTATATTTTCGACCGGAATACGCAAATCGGCGGCGCACTCTATCGGCGCGAACCGACCGGGCAAACGCCGTTTTTCTTCGACCAGATTGATACCCGTTCGGAGGCGCAAGGGTTGGTGCAGGGGCGCGTCGCCAGCCGCGTGACCGCCGCCTTTTTGGTGCGCTACGACATCGAGCAGTCGCGCCTGTTCGACTACGGCGTGACGATAGATTATCGCGGCACGAGCCTCGCTCCGCGCATCGGCTACCGAAAACTCGGCGGGCAGTTTTCGGTCGGCTTCAACTTAGTCGGGCTTTAGCCGGTCGCACGGTTCGCCATTCGGCAATAGCACCCGCTTGAGTGCCGGTCCGCCATCGAAGCCGCTTGGCTCCGGCAGGAACCGGATGCCGAGCAACGGCGAAACCCATTCGCGGTTTTGCGGCACGACCTGACAGCCCGCCGCCCCCCCGGACACCGCGCTAATCGTTTCGCGTCGGGCGTCGTAGATATAGCATTCCTGTACGCCGTGGAAAAGGCAGA
>JACMIU010000337.1 GCA_014380985.1 Armatimonadota bacterium
CCGAGCATTTCCAGTTCGATGGTGTCGAGTTTCATGCCGAGGTCTTCGGTGATGAACTTGCCACCGGTCAGAACGGCGAGGTCTTCCATCATCGCCTTGCGTCGGTCGCCGAAACCGGGGGCTTTCACCGCCGCGACGTTCAGAATGCCGCGAATCTTGTTGACAACGAGGGTGGCGAGGGTGTCACCGTCAAGGTCTTCGGCGATAATCACGAGCGGTCGGCGCGATTGCGCTAACTTTTCGAGAACCGGGAGCAGGTCTGCCGCCGCCGAAATCTTCTTTTCGTAGAGCAGAATCGCCGGGTTTTCGATCACGGCTTCCATGCGCTCGGTGTCGGTGACGAAGTACGGCGAAATGTAGCCCTTGTCGAACTGCATTCCTTCCACGACTTCGAGCGACGTGGCGGTTCCCTTCGATTCCTCAACCGTGATAACGCCGTCTTTGCCGACCGCGTCCATCGCTTTAGCGACAAGGTCGCCAATCTCTTTGTCGTTGTTGCCGGAAATCGCCGCGACTTGCGCGATAGATGCCGAGTCAGTGACTTCGGTCGCGTTCGCCTTTAGTGCCGCAACCGCCGCTTCCACGGCTTTGTCAATCCCGCGCTTCACGGAAAGCGGTGCGCCGCCCGCCGCCACGTAGCGCAAGCCTTCATTGACAATCGCTTGTGCTAAAACGGTTGCCGTGGTGGTTCCGTCGCCCGCGATGTCGTTGGTTTTGCTGGCGACTTCGCGCACTAATTGTGCGCCCATGTTCTCGAACTTGTCTTCGAGTTCGATTTCCTTCGCCACGGTCACGCCGTCTTTGGTGATGGTCGGCGATCCCCACTTCTTGTCAATCACGACGTTGCGCCCACGCGGTCCGAGAGTCACTTTGACCGCGTTCGCCACGGCGTTCGCGCCGCGCTCAAGGGCGCGTCGGGCTTGTTCGTCAAATAAAAGTTCTTTAGCTGCCATAATACTTTCGCTCCTGTTGTTTGTTGTTTGAACCGCCAAGACGCCAAGATTAAGAAGAGATTTTTAAGAAATCTTTTCCCTCTTCCGGTCTTGGCGTTCTCCGCGTCGGCGAAAACTTCGTTTTGCCTGACTTGGCGGTTAGAAAAATCGCTTACGACTTGATGCCGTAGATTTGGTCTTCGTCGAGAATCATCACGGTATCACCGCCGAGTTTGAACTCGGTTCCGCCGTACTTGCTGTAGACAACCGTGTCGCCGACTTTCACGGTCAGGGTGCGCGTTTCGCCGTTGTCTAAAACGCGCCCGTTGCCAACCGCGATTACCGTGCCTTCTTGCGGCTTTTGCTTCGCGGCGTCGGGCAGAATGATGCCACCGGCGGACTTTTCTTCTGCTTCGGCGGGCTTCACGACGACTTTATCGCCGAGAGGTCGAATGGTCATATTCGTATTTTCCTTTGATGTAAGTGAAAACTTTTCGTTTGTTTTTTGGCAGTCGTGTTAAGCGTCTGCCAAAAGGGATTATAACGCGGTGCGCGAAGAGTGTCAAGCACGGTGCAACGATTTTCGACGATGGAAGGGTACAATACGCATTGTGTGAGCAGACGGCTCGCGCCCTGTTTTAGAAAGGCAGTGTTCTATTTCGATGAATAAACAACAAATACGGCAGGCTTCGGATATGTGCTTTCTGCTCGGCTTTCTGTCGGTCGCCGGTTCGATTTTTACGTGGTTCTTCAGCAAGCGCGACGGGACGCCAGAAGGCGCGGCGCACGGCGAGCGGTTCGGTATCTTCGTCGGGCTATGGGCTCCAACGTTTCTGATTGTCTCGAACCGCTTGAAGGGCTACGCGGACGATATGGAGGAAGGTAAAACGTTGCCCTAAGCGCGGACGCCCCCGTTCCCGCACCGTTTGCGGGAACGGGGGCAACGGTTCAAGGGGTCAGCACAATCTTCCCATTCACACCCGGTTCCATCACCGCGTCGTGCGCTTTTGCGGCGTCGGACAGCGCAAACGATTTGGCGACCACAGGGCGCAACGTTTCCTCGAAAAAGCCGGTGTACAGGGAAGCGTGAATCGCGCCGAGTTCGGTGGGCGAAACGTTGAACAGGGTCATGCCGGTAATCGTGGCGTCCTTCGTCATCATTTTGCGCGGGTCTATAGTGGTTTCGCCGCGACTGCCGATCACCACGACGCGCCCGAACGTCGCCAGAATATCGAGGTCGGCGTTCAGGTTTTCGTTCGCCAGCATTTCGAGTACCACGTTCACGCCGCGTCCTTCGGTCAGTGCCATCACCTGCGCGGCGAAGTCGGGGGCGTGGTGGTTGAGAACATGGTGTGCGCCCTGCTCCTTGACGAGTGTCAACCCCGCGTCGGTTCCCGCCGTGCCGATTACCGTGAGGTTTTTCGCGTCGCTGAACGTGCCAACGGCGAGTTGCACCGCCGCCATGCCGACGCTTCCTGACGCCCCATGCACCAGCACGGTTTCGCCGG
>JACMIU010000338.1 GCA_014380985.1 Armatimonadota bacterium
CGGTCGAGAACGGCTCGCGGGTTCGGCGTTTGCGCCCCACCGTTGTACGCCGCGTCGCCCGTATCCGAAGGATACTCAAGCCGAAGGCTCCCAACCGGAGGATGTACATTCCCGCCTCACTTCGTGACGCGCCACGAGTCCACTTGCTTGCCGTTCTCGTCCACCTGACGCACCGAAAGCGCGTCTGCAGACACGGAAAGTTCGGTGAGCGAATGCGTGTCGGCTAAGTATTTGGCGGTGAAGTCTTGTGTTTGAAAGCCGGACTTCATCTGATACAACGCCGCGCCGCCCGCCCCCGTCACGACATAGATAACGCCGTTCGGCTTGGTGACGGTTTTGCCGTCCCACGTGGTATCGAGTGAGAAATCGCCGCCGACCACATTACCCGACGCCTGTTGCGGCGCGAACGAAAGCGGAAACGTTCGCTGGTAGTTGTGAACGTGACCGCTCCACACGACATCCACGCCAGTTTCCTCGAAAATCGGTGACAACCGGCGCATCCACTGCTCGTTATTGTGCGTCAGCGACGAATGGAACGGCGGCACGTGAAACACGACAAACCGCCATTTTGCTTGGGGGTTCGCGGTGATTGCCTTCCTTAGACCGGATTGAAGAGCGGGGCTTTGCCAGTTCATGTAATAGTTGGCGTCAATCACGACAAAATGCGCGTTGCCGTAATCGAAGGAAAAGTTCGCGCCGGTCGGATACGCGCTCCCCGCCGCCTTTTGTAACGCCGACGCATTGCCGGTAATCGGCGGATGCTCGCCTTTGTCCCCACCGCCAAACCCATTCACTGGTTGCTTCCAGTAGTAATAATACGCTAATCCGTCCGGGTATTTGTTTAAGTTCGCGTAGGCGATGTCGTGGTTGCCGCTTGCCCCGATAAACAGCGTGGATGCTAAAAGCGGTGCGCCGCGCTTCGGGTCGGGCGTCGGATGCTGATAGACCGGAAAGTAATTGGCGCGGTACTCGGAAGCGCGACCGTGCGGGTACACGATGTCGCCGGTGATCAGCACGGCGTCGGGCTTGAGTTGGTGCGTTTGATACGCGACCTTTTTTTGCCACGCTGTATCTTCCGCGCAGTCGCCGAAAATCACCATGCGAAAATCTTGCGCCGGGGTCGGTCGTGCACGGTTCGCCCGTGCCGCGAAAACTGGCGTCTCGCCCCGAATGACGCGGTAATCGAAAGGCTGTCCCGGCGAGAGCATTTTGAGGGGCGCGCTATAAACCGTGTGCGCGGAAACGCCGGACAGATTCACTGGGTTCGTCTGCACTGGCGCGGTCTGTTTTTTCCATGCCCCGACGCCCGCCGGAGACCGCGTTTCCACGCGCCAATCACCGATGGTTGCCGTGCCGGACACGTGCCAGACGACCGCGAGCGTTGCGGGGTCGGTGGCGTTTTCGCCGAGTTGCAGGTACGGGGGCGTGTAGAACGTGCCGGAGGGAGTGGCAACGGCTTCCAGCACGGTGATTTTGACCACGGGCGGTGGCGTCGCGGCGGTGGTTACGTCCGCCTGCGGGGATTCTTTGGGAACACAACCGGCGGTAACAAGAAGCGAAGCGGCAAGTACGAAGGGGCGAAAAATTGTCATAAGGCAAACCTAAAGGGTACAATAGAC
>JACMIU010000339.1 GCA_014380985.1 Armatimonadota bacterium
GGGTTGCTTCTTGCTCAGCGTTTTCCTGTCGTTCTAACTGCGATACTCGCCCTGCTCGGTGGACTGGCTTTTTTCGTGTTCGTGGTGCGCCCTCTGGTAGGGCTGGCGCAACGGTTCGTCTCGAAGCCCGCGACCGCGCTTGCCGGGACGCTCGCAAAAGAAGCCGTAGCGCAAAACCGCTTCGACGCGCAGGGGCAGGGAATCGTCAACGTTTCGATTGACGGGCAAGCAGTTCGCCTACTTGCCCGATTGGAAAATGATGACCATGAGAAAGGTGTGCTTGTCGCACCGGGCGATGTGCTTGTTGTCACGCAGATTGACGAGGCACGAAACACCTGCCGCGTCACAAAGATTTAAGGAAAAGAAAGAGGGAAAATATGTCACAAGTTATTATCATAATCGGGGCTGTCGCCGTGGCGTTAGTGGTGGTTATGATTATCACGTCGTTTCTCAAGACCGTGGAAGCCGGTACGATTCGGCTTGTCACCAAGTTCGGCGGCAACACCGAAGTCTACAAAGGTCCCGGCAAATCGTGGGAAGTTCCGCTGTTTACCACGGGAACCACTATCCCGTCGAAAGCCATCAATATTGACCTTGACATCGCCGACCAGACCGCCGACGTTGACCGCGCCGGGGTTCCGCGCCCTATCAAGGTGCGCGTTTTGGCGTCCGCGATTGTGTCGGTCGGCGACTCGAACCTGATGATTCTGACCGCCGCGAACAAGTTTTTCGCCCGTAATATCGGCGAGCAAACCGCGATTCTGTCCGACCTACTCACCTCGACCGGACGCCGCGCCGTGAACCTTCTCAACCACGACGAACTGTATTCGGCGAAAACACGCGCCGATGGCACGGTGATGTCGTCGAGCGAAAGCGCGGCATCGTCGCTCGTGTCGGGAAGTATCGAGGACGACGACCGGCTGGCAATGATTATCAAGTCGGCGTGTTCGCGGGAACTGCAAGACTTGGGGCTGGTGTTCAACTCGCTGAACATCAAAGAAGTGCAGTCGGAAGTCGCGGAAGCACGTCGTCGCCAATCGGCGGTGGAAGCGAAAGCGAACGCCGATATTGTCGCCGCCGACCAAGAACGTCGCTCGAAAGAAGCGCAACTCGCCGCCGAACAAGCCGTGAACGACAAGCAACGCGACTTAGACCAACGCCGCGCCGAAAACGCCGCGCTGATTGCGACCGCCGAAGCGAAGCGACAGGACGCCTTAGCCACCCAGCGCGAAGCCGAACTTCGCGCCACGCAAATCGCGCAAGCGAATGCCGACGCCGCCAAGATGCGAATCGCGGCGGAAGCGGCGGCGGAAGCCGAAGCGGTGAAAATCCGCGCCCTCGGTGCGGCACAGGCGGACGCGATTCGCGCCGTGAACGACGCCATCCGCGACGGCGGCGATGCGTACCTTCAACTCAAGCAACTGGAAATGTTGCCGCTAATCACCCCGGCGATTGCGTCCGCACTCGCACAGGCGAAGATTATCAACATCAATTCGGGGTCTGCGGCGGAAGGGCGCGGCGCGGCGGGCGGCGCGACCGACCAGATTACCGGCGTGATTCAAACCCTGCTCGCAACGCAACTGATGCGCTCCGAACTCAAGGACGTTGACTTTGGCGGGAACAACGGAAACGGTAGCAACACCGGGGCGCGACCCGCGCTCCCTGCCGCGACGGTTGCCTCCCCCGCCCCGCCTCCGGTGGCGGCGTACTCCGTGCCGGACGCGATGA
>JACMIU010000340.1 GCA_014380985.1 Armatimonadota bacterium
AATAGTGAGGAAGAGGGAAGTTTTACTTCTTCAGTAGGAATGTACGTAGCGGGACATACGGGGATCGAGCGGGCCGTAGCGATGTATTGACCCGGCTTGATGTCGTGGAGCGGTGTCCAGCCGTCAACGGTCAAAAAGGGGTGATGTCCTGTGACCTCAACGAACCGACCGGTGCGGGTCGTCACGCGCCAGCAGGGTTGCACACCGCTATCTACCCAATGCGATACCGGAGATGCCTCAACCGTTCCATTTTCGCCAAGCCGCATGACAGTGGCTTGTTGCCGTTCCACCGCCGCCTGAATCGTTAAGCGTTCGCCCGTCGCCGGGTCGACAATCCAGTTGTCGTACTTGATGCACTTTCCCATTGAGGGGCGAGCAGCCACGATAATCAAGTCGCCGTCCTGAAAGCCGGATGTCATGTAGTTCAGGTCTTCAAAGCCGGTGTCTAAGCCCGTGACCATGCCTTTTTCATGGTATGCCACGTCCACTTGCTCGAACGCTTCGTTTAAGAGGGGGCGAAGCGGCATGAAGCCTTGTGCCGAACGCTTGCGGGCGACCTCGAAAATCGTGCGCTCCGCCATGTCCACGATGGTGTCCACTTCGTCCACTTCGCCGTATGCCATGCCCGCGATCCGGCTTGCCGCTTCGATTAAGCGGCGCAGAATCGCCTTTTCGCGCACGATGGTAGCGTGGTACTGCAGGTTTGCGGTGGTCGGGACGAACTCGCCGAGTTGCATCAGGTAGCCGATTCCGCCGATGGGTTCGAGCATTCCGCGCCGCCCTAATTCGTCTTTCAAGGTGATGATGTCCACCGGCTCATCTTTTTCGGCGAGGTGTAGCATCGCGTCGAAAATCTGCCCGTGCGCGTCGCGGTAAAAATCGTCGCGGGTGATCATTTCCGACGCCCGTTCCGCCGCGCCGCGTTCGCCGAGCATCATTGCACCCAAGACCGCGATTTCCGCCTCGATATTTTGCGGGGGAACGCGCCCGCCGAACGCATCGCCCCCACCATCGCCGGACATACCGGGGCGACGTGGCGGGCGGTTGCCGCCGAAGCCGCCCATCTTGCCGGGGATGTTGGGGTCAATATCTTGAAAGCGTTCCATGGGTAGGTTTCTATTGAACCGCCAAGACGCCAAGAACGCCAAGATTTCGGAGAAGGTTTTGAAGAAACTTCTTCTCTCCTCCGTTCTTGGCGTTCTTGGCGTCTTGGTGGTTGGTCTGTTCGGGGCTTACGCGCCCTTGCTGATTTCGACCGTGACGGGAACCGTGATGTCGCGGTGCAGTTTCAAGCCGACGCTGTACGAGCCGAGCGACTTGATAGGATCGGTGAGTTGAATCTTGCGCTTGTCAATCGTGACTCCGCTCGCTTTTTGTACCGCGGTCGCAATGTCTTCCGTGGTAATCGAGCCGTACAACCGGTCGGATGCGCCGACGCGGGCGACGATGGTGAACGTTTTATCCGCGAGGGTCGCGGCGTCCGTTTCGGCTTGCGTTTTGGTGTCTTCCGCTTTTTTCTCCTCGATAGCGCGGCGTCGCTCCACAACGCGCACGGCGGACTGGGTAGCGGCTACCGCGAGCGAGCGCGGGAATAAATAGTTGCGGAAAAAGCCATCGGCGACGGTGATAATTTCTCCCTCACGCCCAACTTTGGCAACGTCTTGTTGCATAATAATTTTCATGTGCTAATACTTCTTTCTTTCTTTTGAACCGCCAAAACGCCAAGTTCGGACAGGGGAGAAAAGAATCTTGAGAATCTTCTCCGGTCTCCGGTCTCTTGGCGTCTTGGCGGTTCAAACGTTACTGTCGAAACTGTACGCCGATAGTGGCGCGATTATCGCGGGCGATGTCATCGAAACCGAACAACAGACTTTGCGTTCGCTCCCGGTTCAAATACAACTTGGCGCGGGCATTGCCGGAAAACCGGTTCGGGTCAAAACCTTCCAACCGGAAATCGAATAACCCTGCGCTTGCGTCAAGTCCGAGACCGAGTTTGCCGCCGAATAAGCCATACCGATAGGCGAAATCCGATTCGCCGTTTCTGCCGAGCGACTGTCCGGCTTGCAGATTCAGCCCGTTGCCTTCGCCAAAATCGGACAAACCGCCTCGAACAAACGCCCCGTCTCGAAGCCTCAACGTATAATTGGCGTCGGCGCGAAAACGCGGGTTCGTTGTATCATAGAATCCGTCAATTGCCAACCCCGGTTCAATCAAGGAGGTTGCGGCGGCGGGTTTCGGTGGTATGGGCGGGGTATCCTGCGGGCGACGCTCACCGGGAAGCCGAATCGTTTCCACGCGGTTGACGATATTTTTCACGCTCGCACTGGTTTCTTTCAGGTTCGCTACCGTGTCGCGCAGGTCGGCGGCAAGGCGCGGGTCGCCGGAAAGGTTCTCGATATTGGCGGTCACGGTCTCTAACCGTGCCGTGGTCGCGGCTAAGTTCGCCGTGGTCGCCACGATATTTTTCTTCAGTTCGGGGTCGCCGATAAGTTCGCTGCTTTGCTTGAGCAAACCGGCAAGCGCACTCGCCGATTCGTCCGCGCTTTGCAAAAGGTTTTTCAGGTTCTGCCGGTTCTCGTTCAAGGTCACGTCAAGGCTTGCCGTGATTCTCTCGCCGTTGACCGCGATGCGTTTGCCGCTGATTGCCGCGTCGTCCAAATCGCGCAATAGTTTCTGCGACTGCCCGGAAAGCGCGGTGAGTTGCCCCTCGGCGGTTTGCGTCAGGCGCGGCAGTTGCGACGTGGTGGCGTCCAAGTTCGCCGTAATCGCTTCGATATTGGCGAGCGTGGTACGCAGTTTCTTCTGCGTCGCCGCGTCGTTCAGGTTGTTGTCCAGACTGGTCAGCAGTTTCGCCGAACCGTCCAACAATTTCTCGGACTTCGCCATCAGCACCTGCACCGAATCGAGCGTTTCAATGAGTTTGGGAGCCAAATCGCTTCCCGAAGCCACCAAATCCTGCAAGCCTGCCGGGGTTTGCCCGATAACGCGGTCGCCATCTTTGAGCGGCGTCGCGGCGGGCGAACCCGGATTAATCGCCATGCGAGACACGCTACCGAGAACGCTTGCCTCCACGACAAACAGTGAATCGTTCGGCACGGGATATTTCTTATCTAACTTGACGACGACTTCGGCTTGCTTTTCGGCGTTCAGCGTGATGTTTCCCACGGTTCCAACGCGCACCCCCGCCATCTGCACCTCTCCGCCTTGAAGCACACCGCCCGCGTCCTTGAACACGGCGGTCACGGTAATCACGCCGCTTCCGGCAATCCTGCCACTCAGATAGGCGAACCCCCAAAACAGCAACGCCAGTGACAACAGACTGGCAATTCCGACGAGAAAGTTATAGCGAACGTTGTTGGTCATATGTCTTGCCTTGCTTTACCGCTTGTTGCCCTTTCGCGGGGCGTGTCCCTGTTGGTTCTGGATCGGACCCTGCGTGTCGCCGTTGATAAACTGCCGCACAACGGGATCGGTCGAGGCTTTCAGTTCGGCAACGGTTCCGTGAAACTGCGCCTTGCCCTCGTAAATCATGAGAACGTGGTCGGCGATGCGGTAGATACTGCCCATATCGTGCGACACGACGATAGACGTTACCTTGTTGCGCTCGCGGGTCGTCAGTATCAAATCATCAATAAAAGCCGCCGTCACCGGGTCTAAGCCCGAAGTTGGCTCGTCGTACAAAACAATTTCCGGCTCGGTCGCCAGAGCGCGGGCTAAGCCGACGCGCCGCCGCATTCCGCCCGACAGTTCCGACGGTAGACGCCGCTCGATACCGGGCAAACCGACTTCGCGCAAACGCTGGGCGACGATGCGGGCAATTTTAATCGGCGGGGCTTTCTTGTACTGCGCCCGCCGGGGCCCGCGCAAAACGCCGAACGCGATATTCTCGTACACCGTCATCGAATCGAACAGGGCGGCGTACTGAAACACCACGCCCATTTTCGCCCGATGCGGCAGTAATTCTTCCTCGGTCAAGCCCGACGTTTTCGTTCCGTCAATTCGCACCTCGCCCGCCGATGGTTGCACCAACCCGGCGATATTGCGAATCAGGGTGGATTTGCCCGACCCCGAAAGCCCCATCACGCACAAAATCTCGGCGGGCGCGATCGAAACGCTGATGCCTTTCAGAATCTCCAGATCGGCGACGCTGTAATGCAGGTCGTGCACCTCAATCTTCGCGCTTGTTGCTTCCATCTCACAGGATGCCTTTCCCGGCGAACAGCAAAAACGTCAGGATAAAGTCGGCGACGAAAATAAGCACGATGGCGATTACCACGGAGCGCGTTGTCGCCCGACCGACCCCGGTTGCCCCGCCTTCGGTGTCCAGCCCTTCGCGGCAACCGACCAGTGCGACAATCCCGCCGAAAAACAGCGTTTTGAGCAAGCCCTTCCAAATATCCGACCCGTCTTCGTCCAAAAACTGTGAGATAGCGACCTTGAACGCGGGGAACGCAATCCCGTTCGCGGACGCCACAATCGCCCCGCCCGCGATTCCCGCCACGTTCGAGAACACGGTCATCACGGGGAACATGATCAGACACGCCAAAAGGCGCGGGGCGACCAGATACTCGGCGGGTGAAATCGCCATCGAGCGCAGGGCGTCAATCTGTTCCGACACTTTCATCGAGCCGATTTCGGCGGTAATCGCCGACCCTGCCCGTGCGGCAATCGAAATGCCGGTGAGGAGCGGGCCCGTCTCGCGCACCACGGCGATAGCGACGATGCCGCCGACAATATCCGCCGCGCCGTATTTCACGAGCGAAGTGATGGTGTATAAGGCGAGTACCGCCGAACTAAAGCCCACGGTGAGTAGCGCAATCGGGAGTGATTCCACGCCGATAACGGTCATTTGCCGCACTAAGTCGCCCCAGTTCGTGCCGCGTTTCAGCACCGTGCGGAACGTATCCACGAACATCATGGTCATTTCGCCGAAGTAAGCGATAAGCGCGACGAATGTGCCGGAGACAACCTGGAACGAGAACTGTCTGACCTCATCGAACGCCTCGACCACCTCCTCGG
>JACMIU010000341.1 GCA_014380985.1 Armatimonadota bacterium
ACATGGCAGTATCCATCTACGAAGTGGCAACGCAAGCCAACGTTTCTATCGCCACCGTTTCGCGGGTCCTGAGCGGGGCGCGGGGCGCACGGGTCGCGCCCGCCACCGAGCGGCGTGTGCGCGAAGCGGCGCGGCATCTCGATTACCATCCGAGCGGCGTGGCGCGGGGACTGGCGCGAGGGCGCATGAACACCGTTGGATTAATCATGTATTACGGCAATCCATCGGTGACTTCCGACCCGTATTTGGGACCGTGTTTGGAAGGGATTTTGGCGACGCACAAGCGCGAACACCAGAACACCATGCTGTTTACCGAGGGCGGTTGGGACGACGCCCGCACGCACCTGCCGACGTATTGCAACGGTTACTGCGACGGCTTGCTACTGCTGACGCCGACGACGAACACGCCGTTTATCGAGGTGCTGACCAAGCGCGACATACCGTTCGTGCTGATTGGCGACAGCCGCGAGGAACCCGGCGTGCTTAGCGTGGACGTGGACAATGTCGGGGCGGCGCGGGAGTCGGTCGCTTATCTGATTAGTCTCGGACACCGGCGTATCGCGGCGTTTTGCGGCGATGACTTGTTTTTTAGTTCCGCCCAGCGTCTCGCCGGATACAAACGCGCCCTCGCCGATGCCGGGCTTCCCTACGACGATTCGCTCGTTTTTCCCGGCTCGTACTTCGGTTCCCCCGGTTCCGGCTACGAGAATATGCAAACTGTTCTAAGCGATTTAGCGATAAACAAAGTGACTGCTGTATTTTGCTTCAACGATGCTATCGCACTCGGCGCGATGCAAGCCCTGCGCGAGGCGAAAATCGCGTGTCCGGCACAAATGTCGGTAATCGGCTTTGACGACTTCGCCGGTGCGAAGAGCGAACCGGCACTGACCACGATGCGCCAGCCGATTCACGAGATCGGGGAACGCGCCGCCGAGTTGCTGATAAACCGCATCAACGGTTTGGAGGCGGAGCGGGCTTTGCTACCGGCACAATTGATGGTGCGCGGCTCCACCGCGCCGCCACCGGGTTTATACCACCGAGTTCTGCGGTAAACCCTTTTTATAGGTTCATTCTCCGAAGAATAGAAAGAAAAACAATGAAAACAACTAACCGGTCGCTTCGTAGCGGCTTCACACTGATCGAACTGCTGGTGGTGATAGCCATTATCGCCATCCTCGCCGCTATCCTGTTCCCGGTATTCGCACAAGCCCGCGAAAAAGCGCGGCAAACGTCGTGCCTGTCGAACGAAAAGCAGATCGCCCTTGGCGTAATGCAATACGTGCAGGATTACGACGAGTCGTTTCCGCACCTTGAACGTCGAGACCCGGCGCGGGCGAGCTGGTCGCTCTTTGCTTGGGATCTCGCCGTCGCTCCGTATATCAAAAACGGTTCGCGCATGGTGCCGTGGGCGTCCGCCGACGGAACCGTGCCGGTGATTATCACCGAGGGAGGAATCTGGTCGTGTCCGAGCAACCCCGGTGTCGAGTCGCGCCGCACTTACGCGGGCAACGACAG
>JACMIU010000342.1 GCA_014380985.1 Armatimonadota bacterium
AACGGCACAGGCGAAACGAAGTTTCTGTCGAAACCGGCACAGGTGAAACGAAATCGGGCGCATAGGACAAAACAAGTTTTGTCCTGCGAACTGCGCCCCTTCTGCCGAAAATGTTGTATAATGACCGGGAAAGCGTGAGCGGCGTTGCCCCCGGCGCACACGAGCGAAAATCTTGGCTAACCGAACCCGTATCAAAAAAACATTCGCCCCCGTGACGCTTTCGGCGCGGGGCGGTGACGGACATGGAAGCGGAACACGAAGCAAAATCTCGGACGAGCGGCGCGAACAGCAGATTTCCGCGCTGTACGAACTGTGGCGCACGTTGCCGCAAACCGAATCGTCGCGTTTGTTTCAGATGGTCGCCGAACGCGCTACGGCGAGCATGGAGGCGCACACCTGCACCCTGCTTTTGCGCGAACGCGGAACCGATACCTTGCGCGTGGTGGCGTCGGTCGGGCTTCCCGCCGATGTCGCCGGGTCGTTCACGATGCTGGTCGGCGAAAAAATCGCCGGGCGCGTCGCCGCGTCGGGGCAGGGAATCTTGGTCAACAAAGACCCGCGAGAGCATCCGGTGCTTCAGCGCGGCGATACGCCCGACATCACACCGCGCCTTGACATCGAATCCGCATTGTGCGCCCCGCTTATCGCCATGGATGGCGGCATTGTCGGCGTACTTTGTTTGTCGCGGCACACACCCGCCCCCCCGTTCACCGACGGTGATTTGCGAATGTTCTCCCTTTTCGCCGCGCAAGCGGGCGCGGTCATCACGCACACGCGCATCGTGGACGACTTGACCGCCGCCGGTGCGGAAACCGTGAAGATGGAGCGCGAAATCGAGCGCACTGCCGGGCTTGCCGCCCTCGGACAACTCGCCGCGTCGGTCGCGCACGAACTGCGGAACCCTCTGTCGTCCATCAAGGGCGCGGCACAGTTTCTCCTCGCCGAGTTCGCCGACGAGGACGCGCCCGTTTCGCCGGAGCAGATTACCGTGCTACGCGATTTCTTGGACATCGTGGTAGACGAGGTAGACGGTTTGGGCGCACTAACTACCGACCTGTTGGAGTTTGCCCGCCCGACTCCCCCAGAGCGGCAACGGCGCGATTTGCGCGAGATCGTCCGGCACGAAATTGATTTTCTAACGCAGGAACTGACGCGCCTCGGCGTGACACGAATCGAGACGATGATCGCACTGACACAGGCGGCATGGGTCGAAGCTGACGGCGCACAAATCGGCAACGCGCTTCGCAATCTGCTCCTGAACGCCGCGCAAGCGATGACCACTTCATCCGGCGTTTCCGGCAACAATGTTATTACCGTTACCCTGCAACGGTCGGTAGAGAACGGGCAACCCGTCTACCTGTTGGTGGTAGACGACAACGGCCCCGGCGTTCCCGCGCCGCTTCTGCCGCATCTTTTCGAGCCGTTCTTCACCACGAAGGCGCGGGGAACCGGTTTGGGATTGGCGCAGGTCAAGCGCACCATCGTCGCGCACGGCGGCGATGTTCGCGCCGAAAACATCCGCACCGGCGGCGCACGTTTTTGCCTATGGTTCCCCTCGGTCGCCGACGTGCCGCGTGACCCGCGCCCGGTATTGATTGCAGACGGCGCGGCGTATAACGGTGTTCCGATTCCGTAGAAGGGATTGTTTTTCCGGCGGTCTGCGGTAAAGGGGCAGGAAAATGCCCGTGTCTGCCGAACATAAAGGTATGGCAACCCGCACCACGCCGAAAGACTACGCCCTGACAGATTCGCCCGCATCGGTTCGCACCCCGTATGCGTTCGCGCCCTCGCCCGCCAAAGAAGCCGAAACAGGAAACGCCTCCTCTGCCCCGTCCCCGGACGTCGCGCCCGAAGTGTTCGCTACCGGGCCCACGGTGCTAATTGTGGACGATGAGCCGAATATCCGCCGCGTTTTAGCCGCTGTTTTAGCCCGCGACGGTTACAAGGTCGTGATTGCCGATGGCGGCAAGGACGCCGTGAAAAAGGCGAAAAACGAGCCGGTGTTGGATGTTCTCATCACCGACTTTCTGATGCCGGACATGAACGGTCTCGAAACACTCGAAGCGGTGCGAAAGTACCACGGCGGGGTTCGCGCCCTGTTTATTTCCGGTCACGGCACGGTGCGTTCCGCCGTGGAAGCGATGCGCCTCGGCGCGTTCGACTATATCACCAAGCCGTTCGACGTGGAGCAGGTGCGCGACACCGTGAAACGGGCGTTAAAATCCGCGCCGCTCCACGCACCCGCCCCGATTTCGGCGAAGACATCCCCTGCCACGACGCCCTCGCCGAGCGCGGACATCCCCGCCGACATCGTGCTACCACCCGGCGTTTCGCTGATCGGCAACGCCCCGGCGACGCAACTTCTGAAGCGTCGCTTATTAGCCGCCGCCGCGTCGCGGGCAACCGTGCTACTTTTGGGCGAGTCCGGCACGGGCAAGGAAGTCGCCGCCCGCCTCCTGCACGAAGCATCGCCGCGTCGCCGGGGACCGTTTATCGCCGTGTCGTGTGCCGCGCTTCCCGAAACGCTCTTAGAATCCGAACTGTTCGGGCATGAAAAATCGGCGTTCACCGGCGCGGCAAGCGCAAAGCCGGGTCGCTTTGAACTTGCTGACGGCGGTACACTTTTCTTGGACGAAATCGGCGATATTCCGCATATTACGCAGGTCAAACTGCTTCGCGCCTTGCAGGAGCGGGAAATCTCGCGCATCGGCGGCATCAAAACGGTGAAGGTGGATGTGCGCGTGGTCGGGGCGACCAACCGCGATTTGTGGCAAGCGGTGCAAGAAGGCTCGTTCCGCCTTGATTTATACTACCGGCTGTATGTCGTGCCGGTGACGATTCCGCCGCTACGGGAACGTGCCGAAGATATTCCCACGCTTGCCGCGTTCTTCTTGGAGCGGTCGGCGAAAGAAAACGACCGTGCGTTTCCCGCCGGAATCACACCCGACGCACTCGCCCGTCTTGCCGCGCACGAGTGGCAGGGCAATATCCGCGAACTGCAAAACGCTCTCGAATATGCCGTGGTGATGTCGCCGACCGGGCGCGACGCGATTGAAGCCGACGTATTGCCGGAGCGGTTGTCCCCCGCTTCGTAAAAAGCGAGGGACGGCATGGCTTTCATTTCGCCGCTTGCGGTGCGTCCTCGCGCACATACGAATCGGTTTCTTTTTCGTAGCGGAACACGAGCAGTTCACCGTTGCCAATCTCAAAGGTCGGCACGGCTTCGTCAGATAGCGTGAGCAGTTTTTTCGCCAGTGCGCGAAGCGAGTTGCCGTGCGCGGCGATTAAGATGGTCTTGCCCGCCGCTAATTCAGGCTCGATAGTTTCGTCGAAATACGGTAAAACGCGGTCGCAGGTATCTTCGAGCGATTCGCCGCCCGGTGGGCGCGGCGAATAGCCCCGGCGTACCGCGTGAACCGCGTCGTCGCCAAACTTTTCCGAGGTTTGCGTTTTGTTTTTGCCCTGCCACGCGCCGTAGAAACGCTCGTTCAAACGCCAATCCTCGACGATTTCAATTCCCGAAATACCCGCGCCCTCCATCACGAGCGTCAGCGTTTCCTGCGCCCGCACAAGGCTCGACGTGTACGCCTTGTCCACCGAGTACGTGCCGCGCATGACCTGTCCGACGCGCCGCGCATGATCGCGCCCGGCGTCCGACAGAGGCACATCTACCCAACCGGTGAAAACGTTGAGTTTGTTCCACGCCGATTCCGTGTGCCGAACGAGTAGTAGCTGCCCCTTGTTATCCGTGCTTGCCATAATTATTGCTCCTGATTTTTCTACAAAAGTGTCGGGAATGGTTTCGGCACGGGTGGTGCGGTTTCCTGCCTTGTCCTTCGCGGCGTAGTGGTAAAATAGAAACACAGGAGCCGCTTATGCCATACATTTTAGAGTTGCCACCCGACGCCGACTTGAAACTTCGTCAGCGGGCGTCGCGCCGTCATATGACGCCGGAAGAGTACCTGCAAGCCAAAATGTTGGGCTGGCTACGTCCTCGACTGGGTGCGAATACCCGCATAACGCCGGAGGAAAAAGAGATTATAGACGCGCTGAATGCCCAGTTATCCCGCGGTCTCTGGGAGCGAATCTATGATCTTCAAGAAAAAGCACGCGGGGGAGCAACAGAAGAAGAGCGGGGCGAGTTACTGAAACTACTGGAGCAAACGGAGCAGTGGAATGTTCGTCGTTTAACTGAGGTGATGAAGATGGCACGTAAGCGCAATATGCATATGACCACGTTTATGCACATCAACAAGATAGGTCATCACCCTGTCGCCGAAGAAATCGCGCAAAGGTATCGGCTTCTTGATTAGCCTTCGCACCGACACTATTGCGGCTTTAGTATATCGGGTTTGAGGAAAGATACTTATGCCCCGATACCAAAATCGTCCTGATGTTCGGAAAGCGGTTGCTGATCGCGCCAATAATTGCTGTGAGTATTGCCGTTGTACGGCGACCGTTTCACTATCCGCGTTCGAGGTCGAGCATATTAATCCCATCAAATTAGGTGGCTTGAACACTTTGGATAATTTTGCTTGGTCTTGCCGTTTCTGCAATGCGGCGAAGAACGCCGCGACGACCGCGCCTGATCCGCAGTCCGAAGAACTTGTCTTACTATTTCCTTCCCGTGAACAGTCTTGGCGCGACCACTTTGCGTGGGATAACGATGGCGGTTTAACCATAGCCGGTCTTAGTGCCACGGGACGTGCCACGGTATCATGTCTCCAGTTGAACCGCGCAGAGTTTGTAAACCTGCGCCGACTGCTTAAGGCGGACGGCAAGCACCCGCCCCTTGACACGCCGCCCGACGAAGTGATACCATAGCGTACCGATAACACGAACTGAGAGAACAACCTATTATGGCAGTCACCATCCACCGCGAGACCACCGAATCGTCCGAGCGCATCTACGAAGGCAAAATCGTCAACCTACGCGTAGACACCGTGCGGTTCCAGAACGACAAGACTGGCAAGCGCGAGGTGGTCGAGCATAGCGGAGCCGTCGCCATCGTCCCAGTTTTGGCGGACGGCAAAACCGTGGTGCTGGTGCGGCAGTGGCGCACCCCGGTTGGCGCACCGCTTCTCGAAATCCCGGCAGGCGGCTTGGAGAAAGGCGAAAACCCCGAAGAATGCGCCCGCCGCGAACTGACCGAGGAGATTGGGCAAACTGCCGGACACCTCGTGAAACTGTACGAAGGCTACTCCGCGCCCGGCTTCTGCAACGAAAAACTGTACGGCTTTCTCGCACTGGATTTATCGGACGAGTCCGCCGACCACGACGAGGACGAGTTTGTCGAGCGGATCGAAATGCCGCTTGCAGAAGCGATTGCCGCGATTGCGACCGGCGAGATTCAGGATATGAAAACCATCGCAGGGCTGACGCTTGCCGACCGTTATCTGGCGAACC
>JACMIU010000343.1 GCA_014380985.1 Armatimonadota bacterium
TCGTCCAAGCCCATTTCGGCGACGGCGGCAAGGGTTTGTTTGTGCGCCAAGCCATAACTTTCGGCGCGATCCAGCACCGACAGAATCGCGGCGGTGCGGGACTCGTGCAGGGTCGCCGCGCTGTCCGCGCCGTCCCCGCCGAAGCGTGACAGGGCGAACGCGAGGCGTGACGCGACCGCCCCGTCGGTTTCGACCGACAAACGCGCCATCACCGACAGGGCGATTTCCGGCGACGCCCCGGTTTTCGCCACATCGCGCAGGGCGCGAGCGGCGGCAAAACGAATCCCACGCGGCACGTCGGGGGCAAGAAGCACCGCGAGCGTTTGCGCGGCGGCACGGTTTTCTTCCGGTGGCAAGCGCGGAGCGAGCGCGGAAAGCGCGGCGCAAGCGGCTTCGCAGGTCGTCGGATGCCGCGTCGTGAGCGACGCCACCACGACCGGAAGCGATTCCGGCGCGGCAATTTGCGCCAAAGCCTTGAGCGACGCGACGCGCACCTCGGCATCCTCCCCCTGCGCGGCGGCGACCAGCGCGGGAACCGCGGAAACGTCCCCGATTCGCCCCAGCGCGGCGGCGGCGATTGTCCCGATTCCCGCCACGGGATCGGACAGGTTCGCGGAGAGCGCGGGGACGGCGCGTGCGTCGCCGATTTCGCCTAAGGCATACGCCGCCGAATCGCGCACGGACTGCGAAACGTCGCCAAGCGCGGACACCAACTCTTCCACGGCGAGCGGCGAACGCAGTTCCGCCAAGCCTTCGATGGCTTGTTCGCGCAGTGCCTCGTTCACCGGACGCGCTAATTGTTGCAGTTTCAGAAACGAAGACAGCGGACGCGCCGCCGTGAGTTGCTCCAGAACGTAGCGCGTCGAGCGACCGTCCGGCTCGCGCACCCGCGACAGCAGGAATATTGCGCCGATTCGCAAAAGCGCGGTGACGAAAAACAGAATCTTGAAATTGTTGATGGTCAGAAAGCCGACCGAAAATTGGACGGATTGGAGCAGTTCCATCACGACGCCGCCTAAAATCGGGGCGACGCCGCCGACCACGCCGGTCAGTGCCGAGAATACGGCGACATAGGTAGTGCGCGACTGCGCGGGCGCGGTCGAGAGAAGCAGGTTAAACTGCGCGATGCCGATTCCCGCCCACGCGGTTCCGGCGAACAAGTTCAGCACCACGATAATCGTCACATTGAGCGCAAACGCCCCCGGCACGGTGAAAAGCCAGAGGAGCGGGGACACCACGGCGGCAATCGTGGCGAGTTGCAGAAGCGGGCGCGAACCGAACTTATCGGACAGGTAGCCCCATAGTTGCGTCGTCGCCAGTCCCGCCCCGGCGGCAACCGCGCCAAGAATCTGCACGGTCAGGTACGGCAGGTTAAGCGCGGTTTTGTCCAACTGCCACGCGACAAAGAACTGCCCCGCGAAGGTCGCCGATGCCACGATAATCGCCGCGTAGAGGATAAAGGCGCGAAAATTGCGGTCGGCGAGCGGGGCGGACAACGCTTTGAAGGGGTTGACCCGCTCCGGCGGTGGTTCGACTGATTGGGGGCGGGGCGGTTCGGGTTGCCGCAGGAGCATGACGCCGGACGCGACCGATGCCGCGCAAGCCACGGTGAACAGCACCGCGAACCCCCATGCCACCGGGAACAAATGATGCTTGACGGCAAGGTCTAAAAACGCGCCCGCCGGAAGCGGCAGTAGCATCGTCGCCACGCCCATCGCCATGCTACGCTGTCCGAAGTACCGCCCCCGTGAATCGCTCGGCACGAGGTCGCTCATCCACGATGTCCACGCCGGTCCGATAATCGTCAGAAATGCAGCAGATACCGTTGCCAGCGTGACGAAAACGCCGATTTGCCACGTGGGTGGCACAACGAACGGAATCAACGCAATCAGAAGCCAGACGAGCCGCCCGGCAACCGCGTTAAAGGCGACAAAGCGTTTCCGCCGGACAAGTGTGTCGGAGTAGAGCGACGCCGGTATTTGAAGCAAACCGACGGCGGCAGGCAATCCCGCTAAAAGCCCCAGCACAAAATCGCTCGCGCCGAGGTAGCGGGCAAAGCCAATCGAGAACGCGCCCGTGGTCA
>JACMIU010000344.1 GCA_014380985.1 Armatimonadota bacterium
CGCCAAATCGCCCGCCAGCGTGTTGATGCGGTTCGGGTCGTTGTAGTACACCGCGAACGCCGACAGTGCCGACGCCCGCGACAGGGCGGACTGGTACGACCCGGCAAGTTCGACGCGGTTTGCGCGAACGGCGCGGTCTACTTCGTCCCGCGAAACGCCTTTTTGCGCGATTCGCAAAACTTCGGCGTTCAGCACGTTCTCGACCTGTGCCACGGCTTCCGCGCCGGTTTTGCCGGGGGGAAGCGTCGCCGATAGCGTGAACAGCGATTCGCCGCGCCCCTCGTTCAAGCCCGCGCCCGCCGAAGTCACCAAGCCGGTGTCAATCAGCGATTTGTACAAGCGCGATGTGCGCCCGCGAAACAGAACGTCGCCGAGAATCGTTAGCGCGGGGGCGTCGGGGTCGTTGCCCGGCACGGTCACAAACGCTTGCGTAATGCGCGTTTGCCGCGCTAATTTATCGGTGATGGTTTTGCGTCGTTCCCCCGCTGTGAAGCGCGACGGCTCTTTGTAGTCAAGGCGCGGCGGCGTGTTCCCTTTCGGAATCGTGCCGAAGTATTCGCTGATATACGCTTTCGCTTGAGCCGGGTCGAAGTCGCCCGCTATCGTCACCACGGCGTTGTTCGGCACGTAGTACGTGGCAAAAAAACCGCGCACATCGTCCAAAGTCGCCGCGTCAAGATCGGCGAGCGAGCCAATCGTCGAGTGCTTATAGGCGAAGTTGGTGTACGCAAGGTCAATCAGTGCCTCCTGCGATTGCCCGTAGGCGCGGTTGTCGTAGGACTGGCGGCGTTCCTCCTGCACCACGGCGCGTTGGTTGTCGAGGTTCGTTTGCGAAATATCGAGCGAGCGCATCCGGTCGGCTTCTAAAAACACCGCGAGACGCAGTTGGTTTTTCGGCAACGCTTCAAAATAGTTAGTGCGGTCGGAATTGGTCGTGCCATTCATCGTGCCACCTACCGACGTGGTGAGCAGGATATGCTCGCCCTTGCCAACCTTCTCGGAGCCTTGAAACATCATGTGTTCAAACAGGTGCGCGAAGCCGGTGCGCCCCGCTTTCTCGTCGCGGGAGCCGACATCATACGTGACATTGATAGCGATCACGGGCGCGAAGGCGTCGGGCGCGAGAATCACGCGCAAGCCGTTGGGGAGCGTGTACTGCTCGAACGCCACCGGCTTCGCGGCGGCAAGCGCGGTTCGCGGCGTTTCCGGCGCGGCGACGGGGGCGTTTATCGCCGTTTGGGTCTGCGCGAGAGCAGGTGCGGTAGCGGCAAGCGCGGCGGCAAGGCTGGTTAGAATGGTACGAGTCATAAGCATCATCTTACGGGTAGTTTTACCCCTTTCCGTTTTGCATCATACCAGTGTACCCCATGCTTTCGGACTGGTATCACCGGCGGGACGATGGTTTTTCCGACGCGACGGTTATGGTAAAATCGGGCATGGTTCCTTTCGCTCTGGAATATCTTCTGAACGCGCACGCGAATCCGCCCGCAACGCTCGCCGCGCTGCTCGTCGAACTGACGCCCGGTGATGCGCGGTGGGACGCCCACCCCGACCCGGATCGCTTTTCCCTACGTGAAACCGTGGCGCATTTATCAGACTGGGAAACCGTTTGGCGCGAGCGTTTCGATCGCACCGCTACCGA
>JACMIU010000345.1 GCA_014380985.1 Armatimonadota bacterium
ACGGGCAATCTCGATTTCGATACGGAATGCCCTACCGTCAAAGTGTCGGGGACGGCGCAGAATCGTTTCACGTTGCCAGCAAAACACGGCGAAAACGCCGCACAGTGCAAACGCCACACGCACAGACGGCACGGCGAACTGCTCCAACAGCAAGTAGACGCCGTGCCACAGCGTTGCCAATGTCGCGGCGGCGGCGAGAACGCTCCACACGGCGGGGGATAATTTCATGGCGTTGCACACCTCCAGATCTGTGCGTATTGCGGCTTGACGGCAAGCGCGGCGGCAAACTCCGCCTCCGGCAGTTCCCTCGCGTGACCGTCCAAAAACAGCACGGCGCGGCGCGGGCGTTTCGCCGTGGTATCCGCGAACGGCGCGTGGGCGATCACGACGCTTTGGGCGTTGCGAACGCGGTCAAGCCGAACGCCGCGCAGGTCGCCGCGCCACGTGAACGCCCGCCCGGTTTCCGCCTCATGTAGGAGCCTATCGCTTTGCAAGTAGGGGGCAAGGCTCTCACGAACTAGGCCCACCTCCAATCGCGGCGGCAGTTTCTCGTCGTAATCCTGCGTGTACTGGAGCATCGCCAAGCCGGATTGCTTCAGGTTCGATAGCGTCATGTACCGCTTCGCCCTGACACTGTCGCCGCAATGCGTCGTTACCGGATACAAAATTGCCGCAAGAACACCGATTATCGCCACGATAACGGCGTATTCGGCGACGCTGAAGCGGGGTAGGTATCGCCAAACCCCGACGCGCCGTAGCACATAGCCGAAGAAACCGCTGTAAACGGCGGCGAGGACGCGCACCGCGAAATCGCCCGGATGCTCGCGCCAAACCGTCAGCACCGCGTAGCCGAACACCCCCGTGACAAGCAAGGCGAACGCTTTCGTGACAATGTTTCGATTCGTCATCGGTTCGTGCCTTTCGCTTGCGGCGCGTGTTTCGGCTTCGCGGCAAACAACTTCCAAAAATCCGCTTCGGGAATCCGTTTAATATGACCATCCAGAAACAGAGTCAAACGGCGCGGTGATGTGGCACGGTTGACGGGAGCCGGAGAGTAAGCGACCACAACGGACGAGCCTTCCAAAACATTGTCCACATACAAACTACCTAAAACCGTTCGCCACGTAAACGGCATTTTCGATTGTGAATCAACAAACACGGGAGCTACGCCAAGGTGGTGCAGGTAGGGCGTGAGGTATTGCGGCATGGTGCTGGTTCTCATCGTTGGTGGCAATGTATCGTCATAATCCGTCGCGTATTGAAGTAGTGCCAATCCAGCACTCTTCAAATGGGAATCGTTTTGACCCCCATCGGCTTTTTGGCGGGCGTCGGCGAAGAAGGGGTAGAGGATGGCGAACCAAGTAGCAAGAATCCCGAACCCAACGACCGGTTCAAACAATTTGAATCGTTTAACAAAGGAGACGGTCGCGTCACCGACATTGCGCCAGCCGACACCGTATTCCACGGCATGAAAAAATAACGCGCCGTACATAACCACCACAAGCCGCACCGGAATATCCCCGGCAGTGTCGCCCCATGCGACCGATGCCGCGTAGACGAACGCCCCCGCGAAAAACAGCGCAAGCGCGTTCCACGCCCACCGGGGTAGGCGGTTCGCAAGTCGGTGCAGTGTGGCTAACATCATCGTTCGGTTCCTCCGTCCATTATAACGCGGATCGTGCCGGTTTGGATACGTTTCCCCGAACTTTCACCGGCGCGGGAAGGAATCGCGCCCGTGCTTCCCGAATGGAGTAGCCTTGTATGGATACCATTCAAAGTACCGCGAATCCCGCCGAAGTCACGGTGAAGGGATGGCGCAACGGCTTGCTTCTGCAACTGCCGCTCACAACTGCGTGGCGCGACCTTTTAGCTGAAACCGACGCACGGCTGAACGCGGCGAACGCGAAATCGTTCTGGCGCGGGTCGCAAACCACGATTGACTGCGGCAACCGCGTCGTGTCACTCGCCGAACTGACCGCATTAGTTGACCGCGTGAAAGAGGAGTTCGGGCTGGCACCGATTGCCTTAGTCGCCCGCGACGATTCCACCCGCGACGTTGGAAACCGCCTCGTTCTCACGACGTACCCCGAACTGCCGACGGTGAAAAAACAGCCGTCGGGGGGCGGACCGACGCAGGGCTACACCGAAGCCGAGCGGGCGGCACGTCTCGGCGCGAACGCCCCCGCCGAATCGGTTACGGGCGACAACGCGGAAACCGTCGCCCCGTGGTATCCGAATGGGGCAACGCCGAATGCGCTGTATATCCCCGGCACGATTCGCTCCGGGCAACGCATCGTGCATGACGGTCCGGTAATCGTGTTCGGCGACATCAACGCGGGCGCGGAAGTGTTCAGCGAGTCCGACGTCGCCGTTTTCGGAACCCTGCGCGGCTTGGCGCACGCCGGTTGCATGGGTGACGAAAAAGCGCGAATTATTGCCGCGTCGCTTCGGGCGTCGCAACTGCGAATCGCCGGAAAAATCGCTCGTTCACCGGAAGACGAAGGGGGCAAAAACGCCCCGTCTCGCGGCGTGGAAATCGCCCGCATCGAGAACGGCGAGATACAGGTATTTTCACTTGGCGCAAGAAGTTAATCGCCCGTCTACTTTTTTACAAAATAACGTGGTGAAATATCTCACATGACGTATAATAGGCGGCAACGGATACGCGCAGGGTAGCCCCTGCTGTGTTTACCCGCAAAGGATTCTTATGGCTATCGAGGTTCCCGCGCCGAGCGCGGACAAAGACAACAGTATTGCGCCCGACAAGACCGGGCGGGTTATCGTGATTACGTCGGGCAAGGGCGGCGTCGGCAAGACCACGACCACGGCGAATATCGGTATGGCACTCGCGGTGTTGGGCGAAAAGGTCGCCCTGCTGGACGCCGACATCGGTTTGCGAAACCTTGACCTTGCGCTGGGCTTAGAAAACCGCATCGTTTACGACATCGTGGATGTCGTTGAAGGACGGGCGAAACTGCGTTCGGCATTGATTAAGGACAAGCGCAATGCCAACCTTGCGTTCCTGCCAGCCGCGCAGACCCGCGACAAATCGGCGGTGTCGCCGGATCAGATGAAGTCACTCGTCGCCGATATTCTGGCAGAAGGCTACACGTTTGTTCTGATTGACTGCCCCGCCGGAATCGAGCAGGGCTTCAAGAACGCCACGGCGGGTGCGAGCGAGGCGATTGTGGTCACGAACCCCGAAATGTCGTCGGTACGCGACGCCGACCGGATTGTCGGCTTGCTTGAGGCGCAGGATTTGCACAACGCCAAACTGATCGTGAACCGATTGCGCCCGAAGATGGTTCGTTCCGACGAAGCGTTGGGTGTCGCCGATGTGCAAGAGGTATTGGGGCAGGGCGTGGAACTGATCGGCGTCGTGCCGGAAGATGAGCGTATTATCACCAGCACCAACCGGGGCGAACCCGCGTCTTTGGATGAAACGTCGCTTGCCGGAAAAGCCTACCGTAATATCGCCCGGCGTCTGCGCGGCGAGGATGTACCGTTCCTGACCGGAACCGATTTGGAGGAAAAAGAGCCGGGCTTTCTCGACAAACTGTTTCAACTGTTCGGTGTGAAAAATAACTAAGAAAGGTGGAAGGAGTAAAAACCGATGACAATTTTTGACCGATGGTTTGGAAAAAAGGAAGACAGTGCAAAGAACGTAGCGCGTGACCGGCTACGCATGGTGCTACAGCAAGACCGCTCCAGTATCCCCGCGCCGATCATGGAAAAGATTCGCGCCGATATTCTCGCCGTTCTTTGCAAGCATCTCGATATTGACGAACGCGAGTTCGATATTGCCGTGGAGCGCGAGGGCGAAGCCGTGGCACTAACCGCGAACATTCCGATTCGCCGCATCCGCCCCGAAGCGGCGTAGCGCGAAGCGTCCTTAAAAGGCGACAATATGGCGACCAACGATTACTGCAATATCGCCGTGCGCGGCAACCACGACGTTGCCGACCTATTGCCGTCGCTTCTGCCCGGCGCGGCATTCGTCGCGCCTGTCGCCGGTGGCAGTATCGTCTTTCCCGAACCCGACGCGGCGACGCCCCATGTCGGCGATTTTTTGGCACACAGTCTGTCCTGTGCTACGCACGGCGCGGTGCTACTATCCGAGGTATCCGGCGACGTGCTACGCCTTCGTTTATTCGACGACGGCGTGACGGTAGATGAATATGTCGCCGAAACGCCGGACGACGGCGTTCCCACCGGGGGTAACGCCCCCGCGTTACTCGCAACGTTCGGCGCACCGGCAAGCGACGCCGAGTTTCTCGCCCCGCTCCTTCGCGCCTCACGCTTTGACGACGACTACGGCTACGGCGCGGCGTCCGACCGTCACGCCGAAATCGCCGACCTGCTCGGCGTTCCCACCGTCGCCGGAATCGGCTACGAAGCCATTACGCAAGGCAAATTGCCGGAAGGGATAGCACAAAGCGACCTGCGGCAATTCGCGGGAACCGGTTCGTATCTGCAAGAGTTCACCCTGCTTCGCGTCCCCGATGGCACGAGCGAAACCGAAGTCGCGTCCTACGTGCTACCCGATATGGTGTCACTCGAACGTGGCATCGAAGTGGACGATTGGGTAAGCGATTTCGGAACGCTTGCCACCGTGCGCGAGACCATTGCCGATGCCGCCGATGTCGTTGCTCCGTCCGACGCGGATTGGCTCACGGCAGCGGCGGGCGACGCCGCTTTGCATTTCGACTTCGGCTTCAGAAACGACGTCGACACGGTGGAAACGATTCGCGTGTTTGTGTCCGCGCCCCTCGGTACGACGAACACCGCGCTACGCCGTCTCGCCGACATCGCGCAAGCCGTCAGCGCAACGGTCTGGGACTGGAGAACGCGGCGTGTCGTTGTGCGGTAGCGTTAAACCCCGGTTTGCTCCTCCATCACACGCACAAACGCATCTTCCAGAGTTTCTCGCACCGGCATCACGGCGCGGATTTGCCCGCCCGCCGCGACAATCGCCCCGACCAATTCCGGCGTCGCCGCCATCGAATCGGTGACATCGCCGGAAAATCGTACCAGTAGGCGCGGCGGTTGCGCCACGTCACCGGGCGTATCCATCGTGGAAACCGTGCCGAAGCGCATCGCCGCCGTTTCGATTTCGGTATTGGTGGAAACCAGTTCGATGGTCACTTCCGCCGCCGGGTTCGTGATTTCGTCCACGGTTCCCTGCCGCACAATCTGCCCGCGCTTGATAATCGCCACCGTGTCGCACGTCAGTTCAATCTCCGACAGCAGGTGCGAATTGAGCAAAACCGTCGTGCCGCGATTCTTCAGATACAGCACGATGTCGCGCACGGCGCGGCGTCCGAGTGGGTCGAGTGCGGAAGTTGGCTCGTCCAAAATCACTAAGCGCGGCTCGTGCAGAATGGCTTGCGCGAGACCAGCGCGTTGTTGCATCCCTTTGCTGAACGCGCCTAATTTGTCTTTCGCCCGCGGTGCAAGCCCCACAACTTCCAACACTTCGGGGATACGTTGTCTACGGTAGGACGCGCTCATGCCGTATAACTGCCCGTGCATATCGAGAAACTCGGTCGCGGTTAAAAACTCATGAAACTGAAACTTTTCCGGCAAATAGCCGATGTAACGGCGCGTTTCGCGTTTGCCAATCGGCTCGCCTAAAACGCTCGCCGTGCCGGAGGTGGGGAACACATTACCGAGAAGCATTCCAATCGTGGTGGTTTTGCCCGCGCCGTTCGGACCTAAAAAACCGAATACCTGCCCCGCCGCAACGGTTAAATCGAGCGATTCCACGGCGGCGACCTTCGCCCCGTGGTAGATTTTTCGCAAGGCGCGGGTCGAGATTACGGGGGCAACGTCGGAAGTCATGGGGCTATGATAGCATACGTTAGCACCAATAAGCGAAGAACGGACAATCATCATGCGGGCGCAGGAAATTATCGCAGTGAAGCGAGACGGTCAAGAACTCATGGCGGACGCTATCGAAGCGTTTGTGCGCGGCTATGTGCGTGGCGAAATCGCCGATTATCAGGCAAGCGCGTTTCTGATGGCGGTGTATCTGCGCGGAATGACCACTACCGAAACGGCGGCACTGACGCGCTCGATGGCGCAGTCCGGCGAAACGCTGGATCTGTCCGGCTTGTCGCCCACCGTGGACAAGCACAGCACCGGGGGCGTCGGCGACAAGGCTTCGCTGATTGTCATTCCCCTCTTGGCGGCGGCGGGGGCGTTCGTTTGCAAAATGAGCGGGCGCGGCTTGGGGCATACCGGCGGAACGCTCGACAAGTTGGAGGCGATTCCCGGCTACCGCATCGGTTTATCGCCGGTGGAGATGGTGGCGCAAGTGCGAACCATCGGCGCGTGCCTCGCGGGGCAAACTGAAACCCTCGCGCCCGCCGACAAAAAACTGTACGCCCTGCGCGACGCCACAGCGACAGTCGGCTGTTTGCCGCTGATCGTGTCGTCCATTTTGAGCAAAAAACTTGCCGGGGGCGCGAAACATTTCCTGTTCGATGTCAAGGTGGGGGGCGGCGCGTTTCTTGACGGCGACGACGCGGCAACCGAACTCGCGCAAGCACTGGTGGACGGCGCGGCGGCGAATGGGCGTAGCGCGGTCGCGGTGCTGACGGATATGAACGCACCCCTCGGCAAAACCGTTGGCAACGCGCTGGAGGTGCGCGAGGCGATTGCCGTGTTACGCGGCGAACCGGGCATAGATGAAGCCTTGCGCGAACTGTGTTTGACGCTCGCGGGCGAGGCGTTCGCGCTGTGCGGCATTTCGGCAACGCCGGACGCCGGAAAGGTTCGCGCCGAATCGCTTCTGAACTCCGGCGCGGCGGCACAAAAGTTGCGCCAAATTATCGCGGCGCAGGGCGGCGACCAAAGC
>JACMIU010000346.1 GCA_014380985.1 Armatimonadota bacterium
CACGAACGAACGCGGCTACGAAACGCTCGCAATACTGCTACCGGCTACCCCGGTTTGGACAATGGACGATTTTTAAGCCACGCAAGCCGTATAAGCCCACTGGTTTAGGTCGGCGGATTTACCCGCCGACCTGAACCAGCGGGCTTGCCGGTAGTTAATGATACTGCCGCATGGTCAAGACGACCTTGCCCATGATCGTCACGTCTTTTGTGATAATCGGGCGCATATGCGGGTTTTCCGGTTGCAAACGAATACCGTTCGCGCCCGCCGTGTAGAATGTTTTCACGGTCGCGTCCTCATCGCCTAACAGGGCGACAACGATTTCGCCGTCAATCGCGGTTTGTTGCTTGCGAACCACCACGATGTCGCCGTCGAAAATACCCGCGTTGATCATGGATTCGCCTTTGACGCGAAGCGCGAAACACTCACAGTCACGCGGAATCATCGTGTCGGGAAGCGGGATATTGTCCTCGACGTGTTCAATCGCCGAAATACCCATACCCGCCGACACCTTGCCGACGAGTGGCACGGTCACGGTGCGACGCCGCGCCATCGGTGCGCCGTCCTGCAAAATCTCCACTGACCGGTATTTGTACGGGTCGCGCTTAATGAAGCCTTTATGCTCCAACTGATTCAGGTGCTTTTGCACCGAGCAGGACGACCGAAGCCCGGTAATCTTGCCGATCTCGCGCACGGTCGGGGCTTGCCCGTCGCGCAGAAGTGCCTTGCGAATCACTTCCAAGATCTCCTGCTGTTTGGTCGAAATGTTTTCTCCGCCCGTGTTGCCGCGTCGTGCCGGAGTATTATCGCCCCGATTCGCGCTGTTCGTTGTTCCGATGGTTGCCATTTGTTGCCTTTCCTTGCTCGCCATGCGCCGTCCCTTGTCAAGCGACGAAGGTAAAAAGTTGTTTTCAGTATAACCCCGTTTTCAAAAAAAGGCAAACAAAGAGTTGACAAACAATAGGCGAACGGTTATACTTTGAACAGTGAACTTATTGTTTGCCGAAAAACTGTTTGCTTTCCGGTTTAGCCGGGCGGCACGTAGTGGTACAAACGGTTCAATTAAATACAAATATCGGCTGTGGGAGGATGAGTAATGGCTTTTCAAATGATTACCGGCAAGGCGACCTTCTTGGCGCAAACGTTCGCGGCGAAGTTCGCATCGGCGCGGCGACTGCAACTAATCGCGGTGGGGCAGGGTGTGGCGGTTCTGGCGGCGGTGGCGGTTCTTGGATTCGGCGGGGCGCAAGTCATGCAAGCGGTTTCGGCGCGTAACACCAACAAGGCGATGATGCCCGCCGTTTCGATGACGGTCGGGAATGGCGAAACGCTCTGGAGCCTCGCCCGCAAATACGGCAACCCGTCCGACTCGCAACTGGATAGAGTAGACACTCTCGCAAAGGCAAACGGACTACCCACGGGCGCGATGCTCCATCCGGGGCAACGGTTGGTAGTGCCGGTCGAGAACCCGCAAGAGGCGACGCGGCTACAGGTCGCGCTCGCTGTACGATAAATCCCTACGCATCAAATCGGGGGGACACATCGCCGTGTCGCCCCGCAAACAGCGAGTTACCGCGCACGGTTGCGCCGCGCAACCAACTCTTTGCAGATAAGTTCATGGATTTTCTTCTCGCAGAGCATTGCACTTCCTGCTACGAACAGTCCGGCTCCCATAAGCGCGGCACTCGATCGAAAGTCATTCCGAATGAACGTACTACCCGTTGCTGTAGCAACCAGACAAAGCATTCCTAAAACCATCCAACAAACCCCGCCTAACCAAACCGGTATCGGCAAGTCGTTTCCATGACGCATAATTGCTTAATTCCTTTCGCTCCAAACCGGCAGTTCCATAGCGAAGTGACACGCGGCGCGGTGCGAAGTTGCGCTTGTGATTTCCACATACGGCGGGTCTACTTCGGCGCACACCGCTTGTGCATACGGGCAACGGGTACGGAACCGGCAACCGCTCGGCAGGTTCACCGGGGATGGTGGGTCGCCGTCGAGCGGGGCGCGTTCGCGTCGGCGCGTCGGGTCGGGAATCGGGGCGGCGGCAAGAAGCGACCGTGTGTACGGATGGCGCGGGTTGACGTACAACTCGTGGGCGTCGGCGATCTCCACGATGCGCCCCAAATACATCACGGCGACGCGGTGGGCGACGTGCCGAATCAGCGACAGGTCATGCCCGACAAACAGGTAGGCAATATCCCGCGATTTTTGCAAGTCCATCAGCAGATTTGTCACCTGCGCCCGCACCGAAATATCCAGCGCGGAAACCGGTTCGTCCAACACGATAAACGCCGGGTCTAACGCGAGGGCGCGGGCGATGCCGATTCTTTGGCGTTGCCCCCCCGAAAACTCGTGCGGAAAGCGCGTCATCACGGCGGGCGATAGTCCTACATCATTCAGCAGAGCGGCAACGCGCTCGTCGCGTTCGCGCTTCGTACCGAACATCCGGTGTATTTCGAGCGGCTCCGCGATAATATCTCCGACCGATAGGCGCGGCGACAGCGACGCGAACGGGTCTTGAAACACCATCTGCATTTTGCGCCGCGCCTCCCGCAACTCGCCCTCGCTGAGCAATTGCAGGTTGCGCCCCGCGAACGTCACCGTTCCCGAAGTCGCCTCAACTAAGCGCAAGACGGCTCGGGCAGTAGTGGACTTGCCGCATCCCGACTCGCCTACCAGTCCGAGCGTTTCGCCCACGCCGATGTCAAACGAAACACCGTCCACGGCGCGAACGGTTTGCCCGCCGCCGATGGGGAAATGAACGTGTAATTCGCTCACGGAAAGTAGGCTCATACGGCGGCTCTTTCGGTGACGCGCAGATGGCAACGGACGACGTGACCGGGCGCGAGGTTCACGGTCGGAAGCGGTTGGTCGCACAAGCCAATCACGGCTTCGGGGCAACGCGGGCGGAACGGGCAACCGGTGAGCGACGAGGCGTTCGCGGGCGGTTGCCCCTTGATGAACGGCAACCGCGTCGCGCCATCCGGGATAGATTCGGGAAGCGACGCCAGCAAGCCTCGCGTGTACGGATGCGACGGAGCGGCAAACAGTGTGTGCGCATCGGTGGATTCCATCACCTGCCCGGCGTATAGCACGACAACCCGGTCGCACGTTTCCGCGACAACCCCCAAATCGTGCGTGATCAGCAGAACCGCCATGCCGGAACCCTCACGCAGTTGGTTAATCAGCGACAGGATTTGCGCCTGTACCGTGACATCGAGTGCC
>JACMIU010000347.1 GCA_014380985.1 Armatimonadota bacterium
CAGACACAAGAAATCGAACAGCGTAAAACGTAACGGCAACACAAAGCCCGCGACCACGCACAGGACACAACGAACGTGCGCCGCCACAAAAGTTGCAGCACCTCACAACTACACCGGCAAAAAAGAAAAGGGAATCGAATAGCGTCATGGGGGTATTGTATCTGACAGTCGGCGCACGGCGAAAATCGTGTCAACTGCAGGTACAATACCGGCATGACGCTATCCGCCGAAATCCTTGCCGATTATCAGTCCCTCTCAAGCCGCGAATGGCTTTGCACCAACGGTTCCGGCGCGTTCGCGTCAGGAACCGTGGCAAACGCCCCGACGCGCCGCTACCACGCTCTGCTGACCGTGCCGATGACGCCCCCGACCCAGCGGCGCATGACGCTCCTATCCGGCTTGCACGAAACCGTGACCGTGGACGGCGTGGCGTTCGACCTGCATGGCGGACGCTACGCCGATGGCACGATGCACCCGCAAGGCTGGCGACATATCACGGCGTTTTATGCGTCGCCCGTGCCGACGTGGCAGTACGATTTTCCCGGCGGTTTGCGAATCATCAAGCGCGTGTTTCTCGCTCCCGGCGAAAACACGTTCTACGCGACGTATGCCCGCGTCGGCGGCGACGCCGTTGATCTCACCGTGTCACCGCTCGTTTCTTGGAAAGACTACCACGGCGAAATGCACCCGTGGGACGGTTTCCCGGCACGGCAGGGGTTCACCAAAGACGGCTACGAAACAAAGGCTACGCCCGACGCGCCTACGCTTCGCTTGCTAATGCCCGGTGCGAAGTGGACACGCGCCGGTTTACGTCCCCAGAGTAAGTGGTAATACAGCAACATTTCGGTCATCGCTTCGATCTGTAGATGTGGAGAAAGCAAGTCGCGCAATTCGTTTTGCGTGAACCGCTTGAAGTAGATACCGCCGTCGTGATGCCCCTCCTTTTCTGCGTTCCAGAAAATCGGTGCCCCCCACCGATACGCCGAAAGCGCGAATCGGCTCCCGTGTTCGCGGGGGGCGCATATGCGCAAGAGTTCGGAAACGGCTCGGTCGCGGGCGTCTTCCGTCGGAATATGCTCGTAAACACCGAACGTTCCCACGCGGTCGAACACGTCGGAACGAAGCGGCAGTTTTGACAAGTCGGCTTGTATGAAAACGGTTTTCGCCGATTGCTCCGCCGACAACTTGCGCCGCGCCACGCGCAGGGACGCCATTGAAAAATCCACGCAAACCAAACCGCGCACACGGTCGGCGAAAAACGGCGTCATGCGTCCGGTTCCGCAACCGCCTTCTAAGAGAAGATGCTCCGGCTCAAGGCGCAGATACGACAAGGTGAGCGGAACCTCAGCCGCCGTAAACAGGCGCAAGCCGACCATCGCGTCGTAATCGCCGACCTGCGCGTCGCGGGCGAGCATTTCGGCGCGTTTTTCGGCGTACTCCGTGGTTGCCGCGTCCTGCAACGCTTCGGGCAGAAGGCAAACGATACCGTCACGAACCGGGTAGGTGCGCCCGGAAATTGGCGCGGTCAGCGTCGCGGTTTCGGTAATCCCGTCCCAACCGGTCAGCGATTCGCCGGTTTCGGGGCAGGTCAGAAAGGATAATAGTTCGGCGCGAAGGTCGCTCATGTGCGGCATTGTACGCCGTTCGCAACGCCCGTGTCAAACGCCCATGTTACCGCCGATAGTTCGCGCCGGTGTGAATATCGGGCACGTCATAGGCTCCATACGGACTGGGCGCGGGTGCTTTGCCGCCCATCAACTTAATCAAAATCATACCGGCGACGAATCCGCCGATGTGCGCCATGTAGGCAACGCCGCCGCTTTCGCCTTCGGTCGCTTGCGAACCCAAGAACTGCGAGAAAAACTGCGACACGATCCAGAAGCCGAGAATGACGAACGCCGGAACGCGAAGGCGCGTGATGAAAATCGCCAGAAACGCGAGTGTGTCCACTTTCGCTGTGGGGAAAAGCACGAGGTACGCGCCGAGAACTCCGGCAATCGCGCCCGACGCGCCCAAGTTCGGTATCACGCTACCCGGCGACACGGCGATTTGCGCCGCCGACGCGCACAATCCGCAAAGCAGATAAAACAGCACGAAGCGCACCCGCCCCAATGCTTCCTCGATATTGTTGCCAAAGATGAACAGGTACAGCATATTGCCGAGCAGATGAAGCCAGCCGCCGTGCAAGAACATACAGGAAAAGAGCGATAACCAGAGCGGTCGCACCGTGACGCCGTTGGTCGGCAGGTCAATGCCGCGAGTAATTTCGGCGGGAACCATGGAGTACCCCGCGAGTGCCCCGACGAAACCGGTCTCGCTTTGCCCCAAGCCGCCGGTGAACTCCAGCAAAAAGATGCCGACATTCGCGGCGATGAGCAGGTAGGTCAGCCACGGCGTAATGCGAAGCGGGTTTTCGTCACGGAGCGGTATCATGGTCGGTTCGTCCTGCCACGTTTTACCCGGAATGCCGTGCTTTAATCACGGCGCGGCTACGGACGGCGACGCGGCAGGGGAGGGGGAGGGAGCGGCAACCGGAGTCGGCGTGGCAATCGCTGTTTTGCCGTCGCCCGTGGTGGCGACCGGGACGACTACTACCCGCACTTTCACCGACGGCACGGACGATTGCGC
>JACMIU010000348.1 GCA_014380985.1 Armatimonadota bacterium
AGTACCATCGGCGTTTCGACCAACATCATCGAAGCGTCGTGGATCGCCATCGTGGACGCCATCGAATATGGCTTACTTCAAGACGAAGCGCGGTGACAAAACACAAAAAAAGGCGACGCCGGTAGGAAACCCCGGCGTCGCCCAAACCATCCCTACGCTTTTATTGGCTAACAACCGTCACTATCAGGTCGGCTTTGTCGCCCTTGATAACGAATCGTTGCCCCACTCTTCGCAGGTCTTTGGCGTTGTACGTCACGCTCCAACTGCCGACCGGATACGCCTTCGCGCCACGGGTCGTGTTCTTCAACTCGCCGCTAATCGTGAACGCGCCGCCGAATCCGGCGGGAGCCTTTCCCTTGCGGTCAATAAACAGCGGATAATTGTCGTTGACGATAGCCACGCTTTTCGACGGGCTTTTGATTTTGTTCTCGCCGGGGACGTTGATCGTGCTTTCGCCGTGTTCGTCGCTGACCCGTATTTTGCCGCGATACTCGGTGTCGCGGCTACCGGGGCGTTCCTTGATCTGAATCGTCAAGCGAACCGGCAGTTTGCGCCGCTCGCGCACGGTCAGCATGGGATCGCTACTCGACGAGGTTTGCGCGCGTGTGCCGACCGGCGCGACCAGCGCGACGAGAGATAGGGCAGTTGCCGCCGCCCAAAACAAACGGGTGATGGTTTTCATGTTAGATTCCTTTCGGCTTCCCCGCCGCCGGAACCAGTGGGTTCCGGCGGCGGGCAACGTTCGCCTACAAATAACCGGCGCGTTCCACAGCGATGGTTAGTTTCGACTTGAGTCTTTTTTTGCCATCCTTGATTTCGTAACCGTTCTGAACAAGGGGGGCATTGACCAACTGTACCGGGTCAATGTTGAGCGACCAGTTGCCCATCCGGTCGTCCTGACTGCCGCCGTCACGGTCGTATAAACGAATATCCATTTTGCGATTGGTGTTGCCATAAAACACCTCCAAAGGAATGTCACCCAAATCAACGGTTTGATTCTTTTCCTTTGTCACCGGTTGCCCCCGGTCAATTCCTCCCACCTGCCGATTGTCCATGCGAACCGTTGCCCAACACTCAACGTTGTTGTTCATCGCACCGTCGCCCGCGTCCAGTATCTGAAAGGAAATCCGCAGTCTCAGTTTTTCGCCCGCCGGATTCGGGGCGGCAATCGTGGTCGTATATTCCGCGGTGCTTTGCACCGCCGCGAGGCTACGATCTTTCAACGCCCGCACGGTGTAGGAAATCGGAACCAGTTCCGTGGACTGCGGAGCCTGTGCGACCAGTGCCGCCATCGTGCTATTAAACTCGCCCGCGCCCACCGTTCGCACCGCACCGCTCGCATTCGGATACGCGCCGCCGATAGTGGTGAAGCGAACCGTGGTATTGTTGCTTTTTTTCATTTGTTCGCCCGCAAAATCCACTGAGCCGCTGGCGAAACCGATACTGCCCTTTGCCTCTGCTTTGGCGCGTATCTCCTCCTCGCTCAAAGTGCGCGTCATATTGAACACCACCATCGTGCCGTAGGTAATGCTGTCCACGTAGCAAGGCTGATTCCCCGGACTGACAGCCTTCGCCTTTGCCAACGCTTTGGCGTCGCCGAGAGTGAACTTGTCGCTAAAGAAGCCCCGCCACCCCGCCGCGAGCGGTTGCGCGGAGATCGTGTACGCCTTGACAACAAACGTGCCATTGATGCTTTCTTGGTCTAATCGGTGCTTGGTATCCAGCACCGCTTTTGCGCTCGCCGTCAGATATTTCGCGCTGATACCGAGGTGCATCGCGCTTTGTTCGGCGGACGCGGCGACGCTGTAGTCGAAGTTAGTGGAGGTTGCCATCGGCTTACCGTTCAAGCCGGAGCGGAGTTGACCCACGGCGGTAGCGATATTGCCGAAATCGGGGTCGGCAACCGTGGTTTGACCGCCGATATTTAGCACAACTTTGAGCGGGGCGCGTTTCCCCTCTAAACCGGGAATCGCCTGAAGCGAACCCAAGCCCTGCCGCATTCCGGTCTCCTGCAACAGCGCACCGGGATAAAACACGCTCGCCGATGGGTCGAACGAAACAATATCGCCCGGCGTTTCGGTCAGCGACTTTTTCTGCCGCGTGACATTGTAGTCGCGGTTGCCTTCGCGCTCGATGCCCTGTTGCTCGCCGCCGACGTTGGTTTCTCCATCTTGCCGTCGCTTTTTCTTGCCCGCACCGCTCCCGTTTCCGGCGGGCGACCAGTTCGGCAACTTGTTGAAATAGTCATCCAGCGAAGTCGCCATCATGAGCGGATTGAAGAGAGTGGAAGGTATCTCCCTTGGCTTTGTGATGTCGATGATTGGACCTAACACTGGTGGTTTTCCCTTAATGACTTTGCTCTTGTCGCTCTGCGCCGCGACCGGCGGGGCGCAAAGCGCGAACAGGGTGAGTGCGGACAGCACGGTTGCCGTAGCGGTGGCACGATTCGTACATTTCATAACGTTCTCTCCATGACTTTGGTCGATACACGGCTACAACAACGGTTCGGAAACGATTTTCCGCGCCGCACCTACGTCAAACAGCCGGTACGATTCGCATTCTACGAACCTTCCGTGATTTTTCCGTGAGTTGGGAGCGTTTGAAGAAAGAAAACGTTGTGAAGTTTTGCACAAGGGAAGAAGGGTGAACCGTGTTTACCGCAGTGCCGCTTCGATTTCGGCGGCGGGAATCGCGGCGCGGGAGCGCGTGACGGCAAGACCGGGCGACCAATCGCTATCCACGACCCGTGCGAGCGACGCGGCACGGGCGCAAGCGATTTCGCGCCGTAATAGTCGCGCCGAGGCGGCGTGTCCTCCGGCTTCGGCGCACGCTGCCGTTTCTGCGAGCAGGGTTTGCAAGGTGACAAACGGTAGCCGAGCCGCGCCGTCCGCGAACAACAGCCGTAGCGTAGGTACAGGCGACGCCTGTCCGGTCACACGAAGCACCGCGCTGGCTCCACACACGGCTTGCGCCACGGCGTCCGTGCCGTCCTGCGTTTTCGCCATCTGAAGCGCGGCGTCGAAGAACGTTTGCGCTTCCTTGAAGTTACCGGTGGCAAGGCGCAGTTCGCCGAGCAACTGAACCGCCTCCTGCTCATTGCGCGGCGAATCGTTCTCGCGGCAAAGGCGTAGGGCTTGCATCAGAACCCCTTCGGCGGCGTCGTACTTTTTTTGATACAGCAGGGCGCGACCGAGCCACGGCAACGTGATCATTTCCATGCCGACATTCGCGGCGGTTTGCATAATACTGAGTGCCTGATACAAGAGCGTTTCGGCATACGGGTAGTTCTCGAACGCACAAGCG
>JACMIU010000349.1 GCA_014380985.1 Armatimonadota bacterium
GACGTGTTTGAGGGCGAACCAGCGGTAGCGACGCACCACGACTACACGCCGCGCAACTGGATCCTTGACCCCGTTTCGGGCGAATGGCTGGGCGTGATAGATTTTGAACACGCTTGCTTCGACGTGTGCGTCGCCGATTTCAAGTTGCACCATGACCGTTATTTTGCGGAACGCCCCGACTTGCGCGACGCCTTTTTCGCGGGTTACGGTTCGGTTTTGTCAGAGCGTCAGCAAGCGCAACTACGTCTCATCCATTTGCACCAAGCCGTGAGCGGCGTGGTTTGGGCGAGGGAACATGGCGACGCCGACTTTGCCGCAACCAATGCGGCGATTTTGAGCCGGTTGCGCCGCGAATAATGCAAGCATCGCCAACGGAAACCTTTCGTTTGTTTTCGTTTACGCTTGACTTGTTGCGTTTGCGTGTGCTATCCTAACAGGGTAACGACCAACTGTCCGCCGAAAGATACCCTATGCCAAAAGCCCTGATGATTCGCCCCGACGAAGTGCGCCGCGCCGGATTCGTTGAATTTGATCCGATTCCCTTGAACCGTTACGCCAAGACGATGGCGGAAGAACTTTCGCACTTTGAACACGCCGACCTGCTCCGCATTTACCGCGATATGGCGATTATCCGCGCTTTCGAGACCATGCTCCACGAGGTGAAAACCCAGCGCGGCTACAAAGGCTTGCCCTATGACCACCGGGGACCCGCGCACCTTTCTATCGGGCAGGAAGCGTCCGCCGTGGGACAGGCGTTCCTGCTCGGCACGGACGACCATATTTTCGGTTCGCACCGCTCGCACGGCGAGATTCTGGCGAAAGGTTTGTCGGCGATTGAAAAACTGCCCGACGACGAACTCGACCGCACCATGCGCGGTTTTATGAACGGCGTCGCACTAAAGGCGGTGGAATCGGACGCCGACACGTCGTCCATGAAATCGCTCGCCGTGGACTTTCTGCTTTACGGAACCCTCGCGGAAATCTTTGGGCGCGAACCGGCTTCAACAAAGGGATGGGCGGCTCGATGCACGCCTTCTTCGTGCCGTTCGGCGTCTACCCGAACAATGCGATTGTGGGCGGGTCGGCGGATATTTCGGTCGGCGCGGCGTTGTTTAAGCGCGTCAACGGCAAGCCGGGAATCGTTATCGCCAACATCGGCGACGCTTCGGCGAACTGCGGGCCGACGTGGGAAGCGTTATGCTTCGCCACCATGGATCAGTACAAGCACCTATGGGCTGAGTCGGTGCGCGGCGGGCTACCGCTGATCATGAACTTCGTGAATAATTTCTATGGCATGGGGGGGCAACCGGTCGGCGAAACCGGAGGTTTCGGTGTTTTAGCGCGAATGGGGGCGGGGTTGAACCCCGATCAGTGCCACGCCGAGCGCATTGACGGCTACAATCCGCTCGCCGTGATTGACGCCGTGCGCCGCAAGCGCGACCTGCTTCTGCGCGGCGACGGTCCCGTGTTGCTGGACACGATCACCTACCGGTATTCGGGACATTCGCCGTCGGATGCGTCGTCGTACCGCGAGAAAACCGAGATCGAGCAGTGGCAACAAGCCGATTCGCTCCTCGCCTACAAAAACGAACTGCTGAAAAACAGCGTGGCAACCAACGCCAAACTGGACGCCCTGTACGAAACGATTGACGCCATGGTTTTGCGGGCGTACACAAAAGCGATTGACCTTGACGTTTCGCCCCGCGCCGACCTGTACGTTTCCGCCAATCTGCTGGAAACCACCATGTTTAGCAACGGGCGCGTGGAATCGTTCGACCCGGAGCGGACACCGGATGTTCTCTTACCGCTTGCGGAGAACCCGCGCACAATCTCGCTTGCCGCACGGTCGCGGTCGGGCTTGGGCGCGGACGGCGAAACTCTCCCGAAAGGTCGCTGTATCGGAATGCGCGACGCGCTTTTCGAGGCGATTCTGCCGCGCTTCTACGAGGACGCTACCCTTGTCGCCTACGGCGAGGAGAACCGCGATTGGGGCGGGGCGTTCGCGGTCTATCGCGGCATGACCGAAGCGTTGCCGTATCACCGGCTGTTCAACTCGCCGATTTCCGAGGCGGCGATTGTCGGCACGGCGGTCGGCTACGCCTTAGCCGGAGGTCGCCCGCTGGTCGAACTAATGTACTGCGACTTTATGGGACGCGCCGGGGATGAGATTTTCAATCAGTTGGCGAAGTGGCAGTCCATGAGCGGCGGCGAACTGGCGATGCCGGTGGTGCTTCGCGTGTCGGTCGGCTCGAAATACGGGGCGCAACACTCGCAAGATTGGTCGGCATTGGTCGCGCACATCCCCGGTCTCAAAGTCGTGTTTCCGGCGACACCCTACGACGCGAAGGGCTTGATGGCGTCCGCATTAGTCGGAACCGACCCGGTGGTTTTCTTTGAATCCCAACGGCTCTACGATATGCCGGAACTGTTTCGGGGGGCGGAAGGCGTCCCCGAAAAGCGATACGAAATCCCGATAGGTGAACCCGACATCAAGAAAGCCGGTACGGATTTGACGATACTCACGGTGGGCGCGACGCTCTACCGCGCCCTTGATGCCGCGAGCATTCTGGAATCGCAGTACGGCGTGTCGGTCGAGGTGATTGATGCGCGTTCGCTCGTGCCGTTCAACTACGCCCCGGTGATCGAATCGGTGAAAAAGACCGGCAAGATCCTGCTCGCGTCCGACGCTTCGGAGCGGGGGAGCGTACTGCAAACGTTCGCGGCAACAATCAGCACGTTAGCGTTCGATTACTTAGACGCGCCCCCTGTGGTAATCGGCGCACGGAACTGGATTACCCCGCCCGACGAAATCGAGGAAGCGTTCTTTCCCTTCCCGGCGGATATTCTGGACGCGGTAAACGCGCACCTGACGCCGCTCGCCGGTTACGAAGAAAAGCGACCGTGCAACGCGGAAGAGTTGGTGCGCCGGGCGCGTTTAGGCGTGTAACCGGCAAGCCCGAAGAAGGTCAATACGTCGTCCGCAGTGTGTTGCCGTACATCACTGGCAAGGAGAAGGCGGGGTATTCTACTCAACGGAGAGTGGAATACCCCTGCACATGACTTATTTCGATAGCGTCGTCGTCAGCGTGATTTCCACGGCGGATAACGCTTTGCTCACCGGACAGTTCACTTTCGCCGATTGCGCGAGCGACTCAAACTCGTCCGCTGAAATACCGGGAACGTCGCCGGTCGTGGCAAGCTCGATCTTGCCGATGGCGAAGCCACCGTCCACCGGTCCGAAGTGAACCTTCGCCGACGTTTGCACCGAGTTTGCTGGGTAGCCCGCATGTTCCAGCATCGCGGAAAACTGCATCGAGTAGCAACCGGCGTGTGCCGCCGCGATTAATTCTTCCGGGTTGGTTCCCGTCGTGCCATCGCCCATGCGCGAGTTGAACGAAAACTGCCCGTCCACCGCGCCCGTACCGGTTTTCATATGACCCGTGCCATCTTTAAGTCCGCCGTTCCATTCGGCGTTCGCTGTTCGTATCATCGTAAAGTACCTTTCCTTCGTGGAATCGCCGCTACCCGGCGTTCCGCTTCTAATAGTACCCTAAGAACGAAGTGTTCCCCTCCGCGATTTTACCTGCCCAACAAACCGGCGGATGTATCCACGCGAATTGCAACCGCGCCGTATATCGCTTACAATAAGCGCGTGATAAAACCATTACTCCGCCTTGCCGCCGCGCTTGTTTGTGTCGTGCTTCCTCTTGTCGCCCGCGCACAGCAACCCGCGCCGTCAGCAAAACCCGCCGCGAAACCCGCGCCGATTGTGACGATGCAAACCACAAAGGGAACGATTGTGTTCAAACTTTATCCCGACGTGACGCCGATTACTTCCGCCAACTTCATTAAGTTGGTCGCCAAAAAGTTTTACGACGGATTGACCTTTCACCGTGTCGAGCCCGGTTTCGTGATTCAAGGCGGGGATCCCAAAGGGAACGGTACGGGCGGACCCGGCTATGCGATTAAAAACGAGGACAACAAAACGCTCCGGCACAATCGCGGCGCGGTGGCGATGGCGAACTCCGGCACGGATACCGCCGGTTCGCAATTCTACATCGTGATTACCAAGCCTGCGTCGTTCTTGGATGAAAAGGCGGGCAGTGTCAACAAGTACACGATTTTCGGGCAGGTGATTTCGGGTCAGGATGTTGCCGAAAAAATCACGGTCGGCGACAAGATGACCAAGGTAACGATAAAAAATCCATGAGAATAACTATCGCTGTTTTATGTGCGACTTTCGCGCTTTGCGGCACGGCTTGGGCGCAGGACGCCCCCGCCCCGGCTCCCGCGCCTCCCGTGGCAACGAAAGATGCCAAACCGGTAACGCGCCCGACGGTGACAATCGTTACCGCGAAGGGCAGTATCGTGATCGAGTTGTACCCGGAAGACGCCCCCGGCACGGTACAAAACTTCGTGACGCTGGCGAAAAAAGGTTTCTACGACGGATTGACCTTCCACCGCATCGTTCCCGGTTTCGTCGCTCAAGGCGGCGACCCCCAAGGCAACGGCACGGGCGGACCCGGCTACAACATCAAGAGCGAAAACAACCGCGTTTTGAAGCATAATGTGGGCGCGGTAGCGATGGCGAACTCCGGGCGCGATACGGCGGGGTCGCAGTTCTACATCGTGATCACGAAGCCCGCGCCGTTCCTCGACGAAAAGTTCGGCGACGGCGTGAACAAATACACGTTGTTCGGCAAGGTTGTTTTGGGGCAGGAAGTTGCCGAAAATCTCGCGGTGGGCGACCGGATGACGAAAGTCACCGTGGTCGAACCGCTTCCCGGTGCGGGCGCGGCGATTCCGGCGTCCACCGAGCCGAAAGTAAGCCGTCTCGCCGAGCCGACGCTACAGATTCCTGTTATCGTGCCGTATCTCGATAAACCCGTGGTTCCCAAGAATATCAAGCCGAAAATCAAGGTTTCCGTAAGCGATACCGGAAGCGTGTCGAAAGTGAACCTGTTGACGAAAACCGGCGTCGCCGAACTCGATACGGCGGTGACAAACGCTCTCAAGAAGTGGCAATGGTCGCCCGCGATGAAGAACGGTAAAGCGGTCGCGTCCGACCGAACGTTCCTATACGACATCGTTTCCCGCTCGATGCGCTACGAATAGCCCTTCGTATATTTGGGCGGGTTGACGGAACTTCGCGTATGTTGTACAATTACATATGACGAAAATTATAGTTATGCCTGTCGCCGATAGTGACGCACTCGCCCGCACCAATCAAGACTACCTGCTCATCAGTCGGCAAACCGGGCGCGATCTCGGACGTGAAGCTGTGAGCATCGGTGAACGCGGCAAGTACACCGTCGGCGAACAGGAAATAAGTATCGCGGATGCCGTGGATAACAGCATGACGCATACCGTGTCGCTCCCGCCCGATGCCGCGTTTCCCGCACCGCCCGATACCGCGCCCGCCGAAACGCTCACCGTGTCCGTCGCCAACGAAACGTCGCTGTCGGCGGCGAAGCGACTTCTTGACGCCGGGAAACGTCCGCTCGTGCTGAACTTCGCCAACGCTGTAGAACCGGGCGGCGGCTTTCTGTCCGGCTCTACCGCACAGGAAGAGTACCTGTGCCGCTCGTCGGGTCTTTATGAGACCATCCGGCACGACAAGATGTATGCGTTCCACAAAGCGATGGGCAGGGATTCGTTTCTCGCGTCGGAATGGGCGATTTTGTCGCCGGACGTGCCGGTGTTTCGCGGCGACAACGGCGCGTTTTTGCCCGAACCGTACCCGGTTTCGGTGCTGACGTGCGCCGCGCCGGTGGCGCGGGAAGTGGGCTTGAAAACAGCGACCGAAGCAATGGAAACGCGCATTGACCGTGTGCTGGCTATCGCCCGCGCTTACGGCTACCGCTCGCTGGTGCTGGGCGCGTGGGGATGCGGCGCGTTCCACAACGACCCGGTGGCAATCGCCGCGTTTTTTCGGGACGCGCTCACGGGCGACTACTTAGGCGCGTTCGAGAACTGCGTTTTCGCCATCACCGATTGGTCGCCGGAACGCCGCTACCTTGCGCCGTTCGGGAACGCCTTTGCCGAAGTTGCGGTAAAATAGACGTTATGGACGCACAGCAAATCATCACGCTCGGAATCGTCGCGGTCGCCGCGTCGTTCCTCGGCAAATCCTTGTGGAAATCGGCGCAGGGCGCGGGTTGCGACGGATGCGCGGGCGCGTGCGGCAAACCGGTCGCAAACAAGAACGTTCGCCCCGCGCCGCAAGGAACGCCGCTCATCGCGCTATCGGTACGCCCGAAGCGTTAAACGGGGGCAATCTTTACAGCACCACGTTTTTCGCGCACTCCCCACACACATAGTCCACGGCTCCCAGCAGATCGGGTAAGTCTTTATCGGAATACAGCCCGGAGCGTAGCACCGCGTTTTGTTCATTCAAACAAAAAAACTGCCAACCGGTTCCGTTAGTGACGATGCCGTACACGGAACGTCGTATTCCTGCTTGCGCGTTGTTCCAACGACACGCTACCATTTCCGCGATGCACTGCGCTTGTCCTTGCTCGAAATCATCTTTCTTTGCTTCCGCGACACACAAGAGCGGTGACTTCATAAACGCCCGTTTGGGAGCAATCAGAAAATCGGCGAAGCCGGTTAGCAAATTGCTTTCAAGGGCTTTGGTCTTCCACACTTTCAAGAGGGGGTGGCGCGGCACAACCTCTAAAAACACCGCGTCAATCAGTAGGATTTTTGCCGCTTCCGATTCGGTTAAATCGAATGAGTCCATGCGCGACAGCGTTTCCGTCAAAACCATACTGGGGGCGAGAGGCATGGACGCGATCTGCCACGGCACAAGGTTGTCGGTCGGCACAAACGACAAGGCTTGCTCAAGGTTAAGCGACGAGTAGTTGAGTTTTGGCACGGTGATGCGTCGGGATTTTTGTACTCGTTTAACCATGCCTTATTATACGCTATAATCAAACCATGTCCGCCCCCGCCACCAAGGTACGTATTCTCCACTTTGCCGATGTTCACTTAGGCGTCGAATCGCTCGGCAAGTTGAACCCCGAAACCGGCTTGAACACGCGCCTTGAAGATTTTACGCAAACGCTGAATCAGGCGATTGACCGCGCTTTGGACGCTCAAGTAGACCTCGCGCTGTTTGCTGGGGACGCCTACAAAGCCCGCGACCCGAACCAGACGCACCAACGGTCTTTCGCGTCCGCCCTGAAACGGCTCACCGACGCCGGGGTTCCGGTCGTGATGCTGATTGGCAACCACGATATTCCGAACAGCCGGGGACGCGCTCACGCTTTGGAGATTTACGGTTTGCTCGGCGGCGAAACGTCGGGCGTGCAGATTATCGCCAAGCCCGATGTGATTGCGGTCGAGACTCGGCAAGGCACGGTGCTGGTCGCCGGGGTTCCGTATCTGGTGCGTTCCCGCGTCGTGTCGCAGGATGAGTCGAAGGGCAAAACCGTGGAGGAAGTCGCGCACCTTATCCGTGATAAGTACGCCGCCTATATCGCGGATTTAGCGCGGCAGGTTTCCGAAGTCCCGGACTATCTCGCCATCCTGATGGGGCATTTCACCGTTGCCGAGGCGCGGGTCGGCTGGCAGAACTTTCTGCTGAACGCGAACGAGCCGCAGGTTCCCGTCGAGGCGATCACGCTTCCCGGCACGAACGGCGTGTCGCCGTGGGACTACGTGGCGATGGGTCATGTCCACAAGCATCAGGAAATGAACCGGGGGCAGGAGCCGCCGGTGATCTATCCCGGTTCCACCGACCGGATTGATTTCAACGAACGCGGCGAGGACAAAGGCATCGTGCTTGCCGACATCATCAAGGGCAAGGCGAGTTGGAAACACGTGCCGCTACAAACGCGGCGTTTTGTGCAGATAGACGCCGACGCTGGGGACGCCCCCGACCCGACCGCCGCGATTCTGGCGCAGATTGACAAATACCCGGTGCTGGATTCGGTGGTCAAACTTAACTACAAAGTGCCGACCGAACGGGCGATGCTGGTGCGCCCCGACGAACTGCGCAAGCGTTTGTCCGCCGCGCACGTCATTGTGTCGCTTCAGCGCGATATGCCGCCGGGCGAGGGCGTGATTCGCGTGGACGGCATGAGCGAAACGATGACACCGGAGGTGGCACTCGGCAAGTATCTGGACGCCCAGCCGCGCCTATCAGCAAGCCGCGACGAGCTAATTGCCGCCGCCCGCACTCTATTCGACCGACTTGCGCACGAAGAAAGTTTGGGCTAATGTAGAGTAACGCTACTGTGATCAGTAGATGATTTCAAACCCTGCGTGTTTCATCTTAAAAAATCGTGTATTTGTTCTAATGAACTCAAAATGAAGGTTTCACCTGATGGTGTGCGAAGCACGAA
>JACMIU010000350.1 GCA_014380985.1 Armatimonadota bacterium
GCCTTGTAGAACGTGTACGCCATGCCGCCGCCAATCAGAAGCGTGTCCAGTTTCGGTAGCAACGATTCGATAACGGGGATTTTGTCCTTGACCTTTGCGCCGCCCAAGATAGCGACGAACGGACGCGCCGGTTCGGCAATCGCCCCACCCAAAAAGTCTAACTCTTTCCGCATCAGGAAACCGGCGACGGCCGGTTTGCCGTCCGACTTCATGACGTGCGCGACGCCTTCGGTGGAAGCGTGCGCCCGGTGCGCCGCCCCGAACGCATCGTTGACGTAAACGTCGGCGAGACCGGCGAGAGCCTCGGACAGCGCGGGGTCGTTGCGCTCCTCGGCTTCCGAGAAGCGCGTGTTTTCCAGAAGCACCACCGCGCCGGGGGCGGCTTTCGCGCCCGCTTCGGCGATTCCGAGCGGGTCGGCAGCGGTCGCGGCAACGAGTGTCACGGGTGCGCCGATGAGCAGTTCGGACAGGTGCTGTGCGACGGGCGCGAGCGAGTATTTCGCGCTGACCTTGCCCTTCGGTCGCCCCAAATGCGAGCAAAGAATCACCGCCGCGCCTTTTCGCAATAGGTACTGAATCGTCGGCAGGGCGGACGTGATGCGCCGGTCGTCGGTAATCGCACCGGAGTCGTCCTGCGGCACGTTGAAATCCACGCGCACCAAAACGCGCTTCCCGGTTACGTCAATATCTTCAATCGTCTTTTTGTTCATGGGGTAAATCTTCTTTCGGGCGGGCAGGTAAAGGCGAAGCCGCGCCGGTGATAAGTTTACCCGCACCGCGTCGGTTTTACGGTCGGGGCACGTTCGTGCCGCTTCTACGGTTCCGCGAGCGTGAACGTAAACGAGGGCGGAGCGTATTTCGGCGCGGGAAGACGGGGGGCATACGGCTTGAGTGCGTTGCCGAGTTCGTCGGTTTCGTAGGCGTCGAGCATCGGTTCCACGATGTACATGCCCGCAGGAAGCCGAGGGGTTTGCGCTTGGGGATAGGTAATCTGGTAGTCCTCCGGCTCACCAAGACGCCACTCCATTTTGATAGTGCGCGTTTCGCCGGGGTTGATTCGACCGCCTATGACCTCAGCAGTGCAACCGCCCCACGATCCGAAAACAGCGATCTGCCTGCCGCTTATTGTGCGCACAATGGTGTTGGAGTCGGTGCAGTTGCCGAAGTTGTAGTGGAACGGTGTTCGCGCAGTATTCGTCACTTTTAGCGTGACCAGCATAGTTTCGCCACGCCGGTAGAGCGACCGCGAGGTAGCAACCAATTCCAAAGCGTCTATACGCCCTCTGGTCTCGACCACGCGGGAAACGCCGTCGTCCACCGGTGTATCGTCTCCCCCGCCGCCGCATCCGGCGGCACACAGCAGGGCGGCAAGTCCACCGATAAAGATTCTTCGCATCACGTTTGTTCCTTTCGCTCCCGCGTTCGTCAGTCTATTCGCCGAACGCGGTCAATCATCCTGCTCGACACGAAAATGTTGCCAAAATAACGCAATAATTGGAAGACAAATATTAGCCGATATATAGTCTTTTCTGTTCGTGATCTGTGGTCTGAACATAGAAAATGGGATATAATTCGTCATAAAAGTCGTGCTGGATGACATTTATCAATTCTATGACAGTGGCGAAACTGGGTCGAAACGCGAGATACTGTATTCATAGTCGCGCAGGATATTGGATGTAGAGATTTCCAAAAGCCGCGCTGACTACGGCAACCGAGCCACGGGAAGA
>JACMIU010000351.1 GCA_014380985.1 Armatimonadota bacterium
AAACCGACAAGCCGATGTCGTTGAATCCGTACAACCCGCCCGCCCCCGCCGGAATCAACGCGGCGCGGGATGTCAAGTTTGACCAGAAGTTAGACGCGCAAATTAGTTTAAGCAACACGTTCCGCGACGAGTCCGGCGCGACCGTGGAACTCAAGAAGTATTTCAACACCGGCAAGCCAGTGATTGTGCTAATGCCGTTCTACAAATGTCCCGGTGTTTGCGGAGCGATGCTCGACGGCGTACTGAAAACCGTCGCCGATAAGCGCAACAAATACAAAATCGGGCGCGACTATCAGGTCGTCACGGTTTCGATTGCGCCGAAGGAAACGCCCGAGCTCGCCGCCGCGAAAAAGAAGGAATACCTGTCGCTTCTCGGCGTTCCCGGTGCGGAAACCGGCTGGCACTTCCTGACTGGCGACGAGGCGAATATCCGCAAGCTCGCGGACGAGATCGGTTATAAGTACAAGTACGATCCCAAAACCGACGACTACGCACACGCAAGCGGTATAATTTTAGCGACCGACAAGGGGCGGGTGTCGCGCTATTTCTATGGCGTCGAATATCCGGCGGGGCAGATGAAACTCGCTATGACCGAAGCCGGAAAAGGCAAAATCGGTACACCAGTGGATCAAGTAATCTTGTTTTGCTACCACTACGACCCCCAAAAAGGCACGTATGGCATAGCAATTTTTCGCGTGATTCAGATTGCGTGTTTCTCGACGATGGCTTTACTCGGAATGTTTATTGTTCCAGCACTGATCAAAGATGCCAAGACCCCGAAAGTGGTAGCGGCGGATGCGACGTTGCCGGTTGGGAAGAAAGATAACTCGTAAGAATGGGCGAAAAAACATCCGCATTTGGCTCCACACCGTTTCTCCCGGTGGCGGCGTCTACCTATGCCGAGGACGTGGACAAACTGTTTTGGGCGTTAACCGCCTTGACGGTTTTGTTCACGATTCTGGTTTTCGCGGTCGGCATCGGGCTTGCCGTCTACTACCGGCGCGGCAACAAGGTGGATCGGTCGCGCCCGGTTGGGCACAATACGCTCCTCGAACTGTCGTGGAGCCTTCCGCCGCTACTACTTGGTTTGGGCGTGTTCTTCTGGTCGGCGAAAGTCTACACGCAGGTGTACACCGTGCCGAAAGACGCGAAAGAAGTGTTCGTTATCGGTAAGCAGTGGATGTGGCATATGCAACACACCAACGGCATCCGCGAGAACAATGAACTGCATTTGCCGGTTGGTGTGCCGGTGAAAATCGTGATGATCTCGCAGGACGTGATTCATGCGTTCTATGTGCCGGAGTTCCGGTTGCAACGCCAAACGCTACCGGGCGAGTATACGACGTTCTGGTTCACGCCGACGAAGCCCGGCAAGTACCATCTGTTCTGCAATATGTATTGCGGAACCCAGCATAGCGAAATGGGCGGCTGGATTTACGTGATGGAAAAAGGCGACTACCAGAAATGGTCGGCAAGTGCTATCAAGCCCGTCGCTACCGGTGGTATACCTGACAAAACCGGTGGCTTGTCGCCGAACCAACGCGGCGCGGCATTGTACCAAGACAACCAGTGCGGATCGTGTCACTCGCAAGAGGGGGTGCAACGCGGACGTGGGCCGTCCTTAGTCGGACTCTTCGGCAAGACGCGGCAATTGGCCGATGGTCGCAAGGTGGTCGCGGATGACGGCTATCTGCGAAACGTGTTATATTATCCGAGCGAGTACCCGTTAGCCGGATGGCCGCAAGGGATGCCGTCCTATAAGGGGACGTTATCCGAAGAGGAAGTATTGGAACTGAACGGGTATGTGAAAACCCTGTCGGCGGCAAAGCCCGAACGAGGCGCGGCGCAGATGCAGGGAAACAATTACGATGTGTCGCCGGTTAACGGCGGCGGGCAGTACGAACGTGAAGGCGCACGTGCCGCCGATACCGACAACCAACAGTGGCGGTATATGTATGGAGGGGAACGATAGATATGAGCGTCCAAGCATTTGACGCGCCGGATTCCGGCGCAGACCGTGGACGTGTCGCGGTTACCGAGCGGGAGCCAGAAAGCGTTCCCCTCGATAGCCCGCACGCCAAAACCACCGACGACGGTATGCCCCGGTGGCACTACCTGAACGCGGCGAACACGATCCAATCGTGGCTTTTCACCGTGGATCACAAACGAATCGCTATGCTGTACCTGCTGAGCATCTCCTTGATGTTCCTTGCGGGTGGTATCGCGGCGGGTTTCGTGCGGGCGGAACTGACCAGTCCGAAGGGGCAGATATTGTCGAGCGAGGCATACAACAAGATGTTCTCGTCGCACGGCATTATCATGGTGTTTTTCTTTCTCGTGCCTTCGATTCCGGCGACCATCGGTAACTTTTTGATCCCGATCATGATTGGCGCGAGGGACTTAGCGTTCCCGCGTCTCAACCTAATATCGTGGTATCTGTACATGATCGGCGGTGTGATGACCATGTCGGCGATTCTGTTCGGCGGCGTCGAAACTGGTTGGACGTTCTACACCCCGTATTCGTCGGTGTACGCGAACTCTAACGTCGCGCTTGCAATTGGCGGTATCTTTATCGCGGGCTTTTCGAGTATTGCCACCGCGATCAACTTTATCGTCACGATTCATAAGATGCGTGCGCCGGGCATGACGTGGTTCCGGTTGCCGCTCTTTATCTGGGCGATGTACGCAACCTCGGTGATTATCATTCTCGGTACGCCGGTTGTCGCTATCACCCTGCTACTCGTTGTGGCGGAGCGAACGCTCGGTATCGGCTTCTTTAGCCCCGAACTCGGCGGCGACCCGGTGCTGTTCCAGCATATGTTCTGGTTCTATAGCCACCCGGCAGTCTACATCATGATTCTGCCGTCGCTCGGCATTATCAACGAGATTATCGCG
>JACMIU010000352.1 GCA_014380985.1 Armatimonadota bacterium
ATTTGCCGTGGCAGGGTCTTGTGGCTGGAGCAGTGCCTCGGCGGCATACTCTTTGTTCAGGGCGCGAAGCGCGGTTCCGGCGAACACCACCGCGCCGGTCATCAGTACCACGGCGGCGATAATCCAGCGTTTGGCAAGTAACAGGCGGTAGATGCGCCAAAAGTCCATAAGGGTAATATCCGAAAATCGTTATCGTAGCAGGTTGGTCGGTTGATAGGAACGACTAAGTCGTTCCTTAGATAAAGGATACTGCAACATCCGTGCCATCGCCCGTATAATTGCCGAGTTGAATCGCAGAAAAAGAACGTGTGCCGGTTGCGAATAAACCGACGGGGGGTGTACAATACTTTTTTAAGGAAACGTTTTTTTGTTGAAGGAACCCGGTATATATAGCGGTGACGGTACGGAGATCGCGGCAACACCTATCGCACTGTCGGTGGTGATTCCGGCGTACAACGAGTCAAAGCGCATTGAGCGCACTCTCGCGGGCGCGACAAATTATCTGGATTCTCTCGGCACGGAGTACGAGATACTGGTCGTGGACGACGGTTCCCCCGACGATACGGCGAGCGTGATTGCGGCGTGGGCAACCGCGCACCATGCGGAGAACCGCGTCCGCGTTCTGCGCTATGATACCAACCGTGGCAAAGGCTATGCCGTCCGGCACGGGGTTTTGCGTTCGGCGGGCGCATTGGTGTTGTTTATGGACGCCGACCTTGCCACTCCCATTGAGGAAATAACCAAACTGCAGGGGGCGATAAACGCCGCGCCCGGCGAAACGGTGTACGCCATCGGCTCCCGCGATATTCACGGTGGCGATCTGCTCGTGCGGCAACCGTGGTATCGAGAAAAACTAGGGCGCGTTTTCAACGGCACGGTGCAACTGTTAGCCACGCCGGGAGTCGTGGATACGCAGTGCGGCTTCAAACTACTCACGCGAGATGCCGGACGCGCCGTGTTTTCGCGGTGCGTTTTGGACGGGTTCTCGTTCGACGTGGAGGCGATTTTCGTCGCAAGACGGCTCGGCTTTCGCGTCGTGGAAGTGCCGGTGCGCTGGGCGCATCAGGAAGGCGCGGCGGCGTTCACCTCGAAAGCCAAATATCTGCTCCACGGCTTGAAAATGATCGGCGAACTACTGCGGATTCGCTGGGCGCACCGGGGCTTGCACCCGCAAAAATCGCCGATCTTGAACACGGTCGCCGCGCCGCCCTCGCCCTAAATGCCAAACACCCGCACTATCGCCCGCGTCGCCGGAGGGGGATCGCTCTTTGCCGCGCTACTGTATGTCTGGGCGCAACACGTGGAGCCGTTTGCCCTTGAACTCACCGAGCCGGAAATAATCTGCCCGCGATTACCCGAAGCGTGGGACGGCGTTCGCGTCCTGTTCCTGACCGATCCGCACGTGGAAATCTGGGCGCGGCGCGAAGATTTGCTACTTCGGATGCTCAACGACATAAAGCCGAAACCCGACCTGCTTCTCTGGGGCGGCGATTATTTCTTCCGCCGAAAGGACGCGCAAGCGGGCTTAATCTTGGTACGCGCTGTGCAAACGCTGTTTCCCGATATGCCGACGTTCGGCGTTTTAGGCAACGCGGAACACAAGATTACTCCCACGCAAACGGCACAATTCGTGCACGACTTGGAGACCATCGGCGTTCGAGTGCTGAACAACCGCCACGAGGACGTTACTCTGCGGGGCGAAACTGTGACGATGGCGGGCGTGGACGACCCATACTACGGCTACGACGACTTGACTATCGCGCTTCAAGGAGCGAACCGCGACCGCTTC
>JACMIU010000353.1 GCA_014380985.1 Armatimonadota bacterium
CGGCGTACTACGACACCGCGCTCGATGCGTTCAACAAGTTTGTCGCCACCGCCCCCGCAACCGACCCATTGCTGAAAGACGCGAAAGCAGCGATTACCGACATTAAGGCTCGCAAGGGCGGGTAGTTATTCCGAACCTCACGAAAAAGCCGGGCATCTTGCCCGGCTTTTTTGCTGTCTATATCACGCCCGACGGGTTCCAGTAGTACGACAGGTTGCCCGAAGAACGGTCAATGCCGATTTTCACGATTCGCTTGCCGGAGCCGGTAGCGTAGCGATAGGTGAACATAAAACAGCCTCTGTCACCGTTCAGGCTATCGGTGTCGGTCTGGGTCGCGCCGGTGTTGTCCCATTGTAGCGCATGGCGCGGATAGGTTCCCAGCACGGACGCCAGATAACGCTCCGCCAATTGACGGGCTTCGATGGGTGTTATCGGCGATTCCTGCGCCGGTCGTGCCACGGCAAGCGGCACGGACGAGACGCGATTGATTCCATAAACAACTTTGGTTCGGGAGTTGATACGAAGCAGATAAGAACGGTTCGCGCCGGAGTCGGCGACCACGTTCCATTCCTGTATTGCCGCGTTGCGCCGCACGGAAAACGCCGACTGTGAGGAAAACTCCAATCGGTTCGCGGCGACCGATTCGCCCGCTATGCCGGACAGCACGGACGCGGCGATGGTTCGCGCCTGCGCTTCGCTTTTCGCGTAGGTTTTGCTTTCTGCAGGATGAAGCAGATGCTGCGCCGTGCGGGCACCGACCGACGCGAAGCACCATGCGGCGAGCAAGAAGAGTGGCAGTCCGGCAAGTACGAACCGCCTTGCGGAGTTGTTCGGCATCAGGGTGGACGGTGCTGAGGGAGGCGGTTCCGGTTTCAAAACCGGTTTTTCTAACGATTGTATAACGCTTGACGGCGATAAATACGCCGCAAAGCGCGAGGGGTTCGGAGCGTTGTTTTTCATATTCCCTTGCCTTTCGATTCCGACTGCGCGATAATCAGGCGATTGTTCGCCGTGTTGCTAACATTATCCGCGAGGCATTGCGGGAGCTTACGTCACCGAGAAGCACAACCGATGGTAAAATGGCGGGGTGGGAATAGATTTCCCTGTCTACACAGCCGCCAAACCGGCTTTTATTGCTGGTTCAATTTATTCAACCGATTGTATTATACCACAAACCGGGGAAAGCATCACAAAACCGGCTAAATAATTTATCCGTTTTTCTAACCTCCGCTTGCCGGTGTTAGTTTTTGCACTCGCAACGTGCAAGAGAAAAGGGGAATATGATACAATTTCACCGTGGCAACAGCGCAAGTTTTCGATACCCCCGACGAGCCGGATTACCGCGCAACGGACCGCCGGTTTTCCGGGCGTCGTCTTTCGGCATTTTTCCAAGCGGAGAAGCATTGGCTTCTCGTTCTGATTCCGCTTCTTCTCGCCATGATCGCGCCGCTCGGATGGCTCATCGGCACATGGTGGGAACGCGGCGACACACTGGGGTTTCAGTCGCTCATTCCTATCGGCGTCGCCTACCTGATTTATGCCGAACGCAGTAGTTTGGCGCAAACCTATCACGGGCTTGCCGAAGTGTATCCCGAAGGACACCGGATGCGGCGCGGTACGCCCGTTGTTGCTTATCTCGGATGCGCGGTTTTGTTTCTATCCTATGTAACTACCAGCGAAATAATCGCGGTTTTCGGCTTTTGGACGGTGGTTATCGGCGTCATCCTTTACATCTACGGGTTCACGATTTTGCGCGGGCTGTGGCGTCCCCTGCTGTTCGCCGCTACCATGATCCCGGTTCCCGACCGAATCCTGAACTTGGTCACGGTTTATCTGGAGCGCGGATGTGCCGTGGTCGCCGGTACGATTTTGCATTTGGTTTATCCGCAATCGAGTTCGTTCGGCAACTTTATCACCATCGGGTCGTACACCGCGCTGGTGAGCGGACCCGCCGGGGGTGTCGGCATTTTGCTCGCAACGTTGGTGCTAACGTTGTTTCTTTGCTTGCTACGATGCATTCGCTGGACGATTAGCCTGATTTTGCTCGGCAGTGCCGCTTTGATAGCCATCATCACGAATACCGTTCGCGTCGTGGCGATGGGGCTAATCGGTGGGGTCAATCCCGGTCTTGCCGACATTGTACACGACGCCGGTTCGATCTTTTTTATTCCCATCGCCTTTTACCTGACCTATCTTCTTGCGGAACGCATCGGGCCACGGCGAAGCGTTGGTTATGACGATTACGACGACGAAATGGAAGATGAGTAATGTTCACGGCAACAAACCTACGCCCTTTTACGCATATGGCCATCCTGCTTGCCATCACCGGTGTTATCGGGCTGTTCAGCGGAACCCGTATGAGCCAGCGGGGACAGTGGCTTCCCGAAGTGCCGACGCAGATAAACGCTTGGACGGGCGTGGATGTGCCGCTCGAATCGGCAACCGTGGACACTTTAGGCAAACCGCAAACCCTCGGACGACAATACAAAAATCCGTTCGATGAAACCGTGGATGCCCATGTGATTTCGACGGAAACCTTTGAGGCGTACAACGAACCGGCGATGTGTACCAGTGGCTACGGCTTCACGCTTACCGCGCAACTGTTTCCCGAAGTGTTCGGCAAATCGAACAAAGCGCGGGCAATGGTTCTCAAACATGAATCCACCGGTATCCGCATTCTGATGCTCTACTGGGTGCAATACGAGGACGGTACGACCAGTGGCATGGGCGATACACCGGGCTTCGACTCGCCGGGGCGGCGTCTTCAGGTGGGGATGAACACCGTGGGTTCGGGCAAACAAGCCGTGATAGCCCGCGTTTACACGCGCATCGCGCCGAGCGACGCCAGCGGCGCACAGGCGCGGCGCAATCTGTACGAGGTGGCACGTGGCTTGCACGAAGGTATCAAAAAAGATGGCAAGGTTTGGC
>JACMIU010000354.1 GCA_014380985.1 Armatimonadota bacterium
CGCCCGCCGTGGACATGAACTTCCCAGCCGGAGGGGGTATTGCCGGTCTTCTTCGGGTCAATCGCCACCACCACGCACTGCGAGCCGAACCGTTCGGCGGCGTCCCGAATCAGGTTCGGATTTTTTATCGCTGCGCTGTTAATAGAAACTTTGTCCGCGCCCGTTGCCAAGATGCGGCGAAAATCGTCCACGTGCGCGATGCCGCCGCCCACGGTGAATGGGATAAAAACCTGCTCCGCAACCCGCGCCGCAAGGTCGTAAATTAAGCCGCGCCCGTCCGACGACGCGGTAATATCCAGAAACACCAGTTCGTCGGCTCCGGCAAGGTCGTAGGCGCGGGCGAGTGCCACGGGATCGCCCGCGTCCTTCAACCCTAAGAAGTTGTCGCCTTTCTCGACGCGCCCGTTTTGCACATCGAGACAGGGAATAATTCGGCGAGTAAGAATGCTTAATCCTTCGCCCAGAACATCGGGCCCGGCTTTTCGGAAATGTTAGCGCGTTTCAGCACGTCGAGGGCTTTCTCCAAGCCTTCTTTTGTGGACAGCATTGAATCTTCATGTTCGATGGACAGCACGTAATCGTAGCCTATCATACGCAGGTTGGAAACGAAATCCTTCCACCATTCTTCGCCGTGACCGTAGCCGACCGACCGAAAAATCCACGAACGCTCTAAAATATCGCCGTAGGATTTGGTGTCTAAGTTGCCGTTGATGGCAGCGTTGCGCGGGTCAATTTTGGTGTCTTTGGCGTGTGCGTGGAAGATCGCGCCCGCTTCGCCCAAAACACGAAGCGATACCAATGGGTCAATCCCCTGCCACCAGAAGTGCGACGGGTCGAAGTTGCATCCGATATTCTCGCCCGCCGCTTTTCGGAGTCGAAGCATCGTGTCGGTGTTGTAGACGAGAAAGCCGGGGTGCGCTTCGATGGCAAACTTGACGCCGTGCGTTTTGAGCATACGGTTTTGCGAACGCCAGTAGCGGCCGGCGACTTTCCACTGGTAATCGAGGATTTCACGGTATTCGTCGGGCCACGCGCACGTGACCCAGTTCGGCATCTTAGCGCGGGGTGAGTCGCCGGGGCAACCGGAAAATCCGTTCACGGTCGCTTGAGGCATCACACCGTCGCCGTGCAGTTTTTCGGCGAGCCGCACCGCGTTGTGGAACGCTTCTTCGTGTTCGCGCTGAATCTCGCGGTTCGGGTGAAGCGGATTGCCATGCACCGAAACGGCGGAAATAATCATATTGCGCGACTTGACTAAGCTAACGAGTTTCGCCCGCTTCGCATCGTCTTCCGCGAGGGCAACGATGCCGCCGAAGTCGTCCAAGTGGCGCGAACCGGGGTAGGCTCCGCCGCCGAGTTCCACGGACTGAATGCCGGTGGAGGCGATATAGTCGAGGGCTTCCTCGAACGGCTTGTCGTGGAAGAGCGCGGTAAAAATGCCGATTTTCATAGGGTATGTCCTTACAGGAAGCGCGGCACGTCGCATCGCCCGCACTTAGGGAATGATTGCCATTGATTGTAGCACGAAGGCACAAACTACGTCTATAGGGCGCAATGTTTCCGTAATTTTCCGTCAATCTGCTAAGAATCTATCTCAAAAATTGTAAAGGCACGACATAATTCTTTTCGTTATGAAAGAACGCGCCAGAAAGGAGTTACCTACGGTTTGGGAAGTGCCTGATACCCTTTGGGAAAACTTTATCGCTCCCGTTTTGAAGGAGTTTGATCCGCCGAATGTGCGTGGTCGCCGCCGTGCCGATCAAAGACGGTGCTTGAACGGAATCATTTATCGGGCGAGAACGGGGTGTCAATGGAACCATCTACCTGTCGAGTTCGGTGACGATACAACCGTACATCGAACCCTGAAACGTTGGTAAGAAAAGCAAATCTTTGATAGGCTTTGGGCGTTACTGCTGTACCATTGCGAGGATTTATCGGCAGTAAACTGGGAATGGCAAGCCGCCGATTCGGCAGAAACTTCGTTTCGCCTGTGAACACTCAACAAGCCACAGTTCATTGGTAAAAAAGGGGCGAAGGCGGAAAGGATACCCAAACCACGACAGGTAGAGGAGTCGGCGCGAACCCCTGTGACCGTGGAAAGTTGGGCGTCAAACACAGCCTCCTTGTCGAAGGAGGAGGTTCCCCGCTTGCGACCTGTATTGCAGGGGCGAACATAAACGACCATTTACTGTTGGCAACAACGCTTGACGCTATCGTGGTGGAACGCCGTTAGCGTCTGTATAATTGTGGGTTAGTCTACCCTATACTGGGAAGGCTAACTAAAAATGACAAAAGAAGAAATCAACGACTTGACGCGGGTCGCTTTGAGTGATCGCATCCGTTCCGCGGTAAAAGCAGTCTTAGAACAGGTCATCGAAGAAGAGATGACCGAGCATATCGCTACATTCGCCGGGGACGGCGACCGTAGTCGGGGCGCGGCATCGAGAAAAAACAGAAGCACGAACGGGAGAGCGCAACGGGTCATACAATCGTGGTCTCATAACGTCTGTCGGGAAAATCGAGCAACTGCGCGTGCCGCGAGATCGTGACGGTACTTTCACCACCGAGGTGTTCGAGGAATATCACCGAAGCACAGGGGAAGTCGAAGACGCCGTGTTAGAGATGTGGCTTCAAGGCATCAGCCAGAGAAAGATTGCAGAAGTCACGCAAAAATTGGGAGCCGTGCGAATCGGCACGGATGTGGTTAGTCGCATCGCGGGGCGGCTCAGTGTGGAACTATCGGCGTTCCGCACCCGCCGTCTGGAAATGGCTTACCCGTATCTGTATCTGGACGCCACGTACCTTAAAGTCAATTGGGGTAGCCATGTCGGAGACTTGGCACTTTTAGTGGTGATTGGAGTGAACGCGCAAGGTTTCCGCGAGGTTCTGGCGGTCGAATCTGCGGCAGGGGAAAAGAAAGAAGCCTATCGCAACTTGCTTAAAGGACTGATCGAGCGTGGACTAACAGGGGTACAGTTGGTGATTTCTGATGACCACGAGAGCATTAAGGGGGCTGTACAGGTCGAACTTCCCTCAGCCCGATGGCAACGGTGTGTAGTTCATTTTCAAAGAAATGTGTTATGCCACATTCCCGCAGCAGATACAGCGGAGGTTGCCAACGACTTGAAAGGCATTTTCGCCGTGCATCGCAAGGAAGGCGCGGACGCTTTGGCGAGCGCGTTTGTGGAACGATATAGCAAGCGATTCGTGAAGTCGTTGAGGTTTACAGGCACATTCGGCTCCGCCGAATTGCCGCGCAGAGCGGTTTGGCAAACGCGCTGACCTTTCTTGCCTTTCCTTCAGGGCATCA
>JACMIU010000355.1 GCA_014380985.1 Armatimonadota bacterium
AGGCGCATCTCGCGGCGTCGGATGAAGGGCGTAGGCTGATAAAGTCGGCGCGGCAGGAACTGCGGAGCATCAACCGCGCCGAGATCGAAGGGCTTCTCGCCCGCATCGTCGGGTGCGACGTGATACGCAGTTACTACGATTTAGAGGTATCCGCCGCCGAGCAGGTCGAGGTGTATGTTTTGTCGGTGGATGTCGAGAAACGACTCCTGCGGGACGCCGATAAGTTAGTGGGTGCGGGTTCGCGGCGGGCATAGTACCGCGCAAAACCGAATAAAGTACCGGTTGCTGGAACGAAGAAACGGCGTGTTTAACAAACGCCGTTTTGTCGTCAAGGAGACCGAAAGGTAGCGATTGACTTTCGCGGAATATGGGCATACCGTATTCAGCAAAGCATCCTTCCTTTCGGTCTCCTTTTTTGTTTCGGGGGTAATTCCCCGTGAAGGAAAACGAGGAAAACAATGTTTACACTCTTTGCACAAGCGTTCGGTATGTTGTTCCTGCTGTCGCTACTGTATGTTATGGTCGCGGAATGCCGCGCTTGCGACGCCGAGGAAAACTCCCGGTTCGTGCCGCAAAAAATGCGCTTCAACGCCAACAACGAATGGGTTGACCGTCTCGTGGCAAACGCCGCGCACCTCTGGTTTATCAAGCGGTAAAAGGAAAAAACAATGATTGACGTTCTACTGGTCGGATTAACGGTGCTTTGTTTTGCTCTTGCAGCGGGCTACACCCGCGCTCTCGACAAACTCTAACGGAGCGCGGGAATATTCTCGCGCCGGAGAAAACTTTTGGAATATCTGGTTATCGGATTGTTCGCTCTCGCGCTACTGGGGTATCTGATGTACGCCCTATTGCGACCGGAGCGGTTTTAGGAAAAATCAATGACACTTTTCGGCATTTTGCAGATTGTCGCTTTCTTTGCGATTCTTCTGCTTCTGGTCAAGCCCCTCGGCTCGTACATGGCGCGGGTTTTTTCCGGCGAACGCACCGTGTTGTCACCGGTACTTGCTCCGGTTGAGCGCGGCTTGTACTCCTTGTTTGGGGTTCGTCCCACTGACGATATGCGCTGGACAACCTACGGCTTCGCGCTTCTGTCCTTCAGCATCGTCGGCTTACTTCTCACCTACGTTCTGCTACGGATACAGGGCTTGCCGTTCTTCAACGCGATTGGTATGAACCCGCAAAAGTTCGGGGCGGAGCAGATGCCCGCCGACCTCGCGTTCAACACGGCGGTTTCGTTCACCACGAACACCAACTGGCAGTCCTACGCGCCGGACTACACGATGTCGTACTTTTCGCAGATGGTCGCGCTGGCGATTCACAACTGGATGAGCGCGGCGGCGGGTCTCGCAGTCGCTATCGCGTTGGTGCGCGGCTTAGCCCGCCGCAACACGCCCGTGGAAGGTGGTGCCGCGCCCGAATCCACGGCGACCCGCACTACCGGCGAAACCGCCCCGGACGCCCGCGTCCCGGCATTCGCAGGTATCGGCAACTTCTGGGCGGACGTAACGCGCTCGATTTTGTACGTTCTTTTGCCTATCTGCCTCGTGTACGCGCTGTTCTTGGTCGCACAAGGTGTGCCGCAAAACTTCCTGCCGTATACCGAACTGACAACCATCGAAGGCGGGGCGCAGAAAATCGCACAGGGTCCCGTGGCGTCGCAAGAGGCGATTAAAATGCTCGGCACGAACGGCGGTGGTTTCTTTAACGCCAACTCTGCGCACCCGTTCGAGAACCCGAACCCACTGGTCAACTTTGTGCAGATGCTCTCGATTTTCCTGATACCGGCGGCACTGACGTACACGTTCGGGAAAATGGTCGGCAATGTCCGGCAGGGCTGGACATTGCTTGCCGCGATGAGTGTACTGTTCTTCGCCGGGCTGTTCGTCTGCTACAACGCGGAGGCGAACGGCAACCCGCTGATGCACGCCCTTGGTGTTCCCGGTGGCAATATGGAGGGCAAGGAAACGCGCTTCGGGATTGCCGCGTCTACCCTGTTCGCTTCGATCACAACGGG
>JACMIU010000356.1 GCA_014380985.1 Armatimonadota bacterium
CCGGTGCTGTCGGCGAACATGAGATCGAAAGGGGACGGCGGTAGCGTCGCGCCGGTCGTGGCGCACACGACAATCGCGGTCGGTGGCTTGACCGTGAGTGTGTTCGGCTTAACCGTACCGATGGTCACGGAGCGCATGGCGGCGAAGGCGGTGTCGGCGTTTTTATTCGATGACCCGACCGAAACGGCGCGAAAGCAGGTGGCGAATCTGCGCTACAACGCCGATATTCTCATCGCCCTGTCGCACCTCGGCATTGCGCCCGACCGCGCTTTGGCGGAAGCCGTTCCCGGTATTGACGTAATTATCGGCGGACACACACACGTGGTTTTGAACGAGCCGGAAGTCGTGAACACCGTGCCGGTGCTACAAGCCGGAAGCCACGCCCGCTTTTTCGGACACGCTACCTTGTCGCTGGGGCGGGACGGGATGCGCGTCGAGGCTTACGAACTCCTGTCGCTACAGCTAAAGGAGGGCGCGTAAGCCATGACCGAATCGCTTTTTGCCCTGCTCTATTTCGCGCTTCTCACCGGCGTCTGCTACGGCGTCGGGCGATTTATCGTTTCCGCTCGCGCCTTTCCGGTTTTCGCCGAACGCTTTTTGTTCGCCGCGCCATCCGGTATGGGCGTTTTGTCGCTGGTGTTGCTCGCGCTCGGCGTGTGCCGCCTGTTCTACGCCCCGGTGTTTTACGCGATTCTCGCGCTCGGCGTCCCCGGTTGGTGGCTTTGGTGGCGTGACCACGCCGCCGCGCCGAAGCCGGATGCCGTGCCTACCGCGCCCAAAGAAAGCGGTCTGATCAACCTCGGCTTTACCGCCACGTTCGTGATTCTCGCTTTTTGCACACTTGTTGCCGCGCTCGCGCCGCCCGGTGGCGGCGAATGGGACACGATGTCGTACCATCTGACCGTGCCGAAAACGTACCTGATGGCGCACCGCGTTTTCTACATCCCCTACGACCATCACTCGAACTTTCCGTTCCTGCTCCAGATGCTCTACTCGCTGATGCTCGGCGTTGGTAGCGTAGGCGGCGCAAAACTGTGCCACTGGGGATGTGGCGTCTTGCTTGTCCTGTCGGTCTACACGTTCGCCCGCCGAATGGACGCCACCGCGACCGGACACCGCACCGGGCTAATCGCCGCCCTGCTTGTCGCCGCGTCGCCGGTCGTACTCTGGGAGGCGGGAATCGCCTACGTAGACCTTGCGACCGCGCTATTCACGTGGCTCGCCCTGTACGCGCTTACCATCGGGCGCGACCGCACCATCCTTGCCGCCCTACTCATCGGCTTCGCCATCGGCACGAAATGGACGGTTCTCGGCTTCTGGGGCATCCTCCTTCTCGGCATCGTCGCCACCGACCTAATGCGCGAAAAACGCATCTCCGCCGACTTGGTGAAGCGCATCGCCGTGTTCGCGTTCGTGTCGCTCGCGCTGTCCACGCCGTGGCTCCTGCGCTCCTACCTGTACACCGGAAGCCCCGTGTACCCGTATTTTTACTCCGTTTTCGGCGGGCGATTCTGGACGGAGGAAAATGCCGCGCAATACACCATTGACCAAGCGAACCTCGGCATGGGCAAGAATCCGCTCTATCTGCTCCTCGCGCCGTGGCTCCTGAACGTCGAACCGACCGCCCGTAAGTTCAACGAGTACCCGTTCGGATTCGCTTTAGCCATCGTGCCGCTCCTGCTGTCCGCGCCATTTCTGCCGCGCAAGCGGAACGGGACGCAAATCGCCCTTGCCGCGTTCGCATTCGTTGCCTACCTGTTCTGGTTCGCTCTGGTGCAGGGAACGCGGTATCTGCTCCCTGTGCTTCCCGTGCTTGCCCTGCTCGCGGCGCAAACGCTGATGGGTTTGTTCGCCGAACGAAAAGGGTTCGCCCGCTATGTCGGCACGGGAATCGTCGCGCTATCCGGGGTTTGGGGAATGTATCTCGCGGCGAATGCCTTCACCGCGCCCGCGATTCGCGTGGTGCTGGGAACGCAGTCCCGCGCCGAATATGTCGCACAAACGCAGTGGATGGACACCCTTTACCCGGCGAGTGCGTGGATAAACGACAACACGCCGCCGAATGCGAAAGTCGCGTTGTTCGACGTGGTGTTCGGATTTTACATTGACCGCCCGATTTTATGGGCGAACCCGAATCACAGCGGAACCCTGTTACCGTGGGATACTTACCAAACCGCCGACGATTGGCTCACCGACTTCAAACGCCGTGGCTACACCTACATTCTCACCGACGACGCCACTACCGCCCTGATACGCTCGGATTCCTCGGCGATGAATCAGGCATGGCGAACGTTTCTGCCGGAAGCGGTCGCGGCGGGCAAGGTCGAAGTCGTGTTCGAGAAAGCGAACGCCGGGGGACTGGCGGCGCGGGTGTACCGGATTCGATA
>JACMIU010000357.1 GCA_014380985.1 Armatimonadota bacterium
CCAACGTCGGTAGGTAATGACGCTTTAGGTCGTGATGTCGCGGCGTTTATGGCGTTCCTGCACGGGCGCGGCTACGCCGATATGGCGGGCTTTCTGCGGAAGGAAGTCGACACGAAAGCGTTGCTAACGTACCTCAACGGCTGGTCGGAAACCCCGGCGTTCATGGCGAACCGGCAAGCGTTTGATTTCGTGGACAACCATTTTTACTGGGATCACCCGTCGTTCCTCGGTCAGTCGTGGGGCTTGCCGTCCAAAGGATGGAGCGGCGGCGGTTCGGCGACGGCGGCGGGCGGCGCGGGTCCCGACGCGGTGTCTATGACGCGGCTATACGGCAAACCGTTCACCGTGAGCGAATGGGACTATGTGTACCCGAACCCGTACCGCGCCGAAGGGGGCTTGATTATGGGGGCGGTGTCGAGCCTGCAGGACTGGGACGCGATTTGGCGGTTCGCCTACTCGCACGGTCGGGATAGCGTTATCGCCCCGCGCCCGGCGGACTACTTCAACATGGCGCAGGATCCGCTCCGGCAAGCGTCAGAGCGCGTCGGGTTGCTACTGTTCCTGCGCGGCGACGTTAGTGCCGCACCGAGTGTGCAGTCGAGCAACGTATCGGCAAAGCAACTCACCGAGCCGAATCAACCCGTCTTTCTATTTTTGCGGGCGCAGGATTCTATTTTGAGATCCCAAATGGGCGTCCGACTCACTGACGACGCTCCAAAACCAAAGTTAAAGGAGGGACAAATCACCGTCTCCTCCGGTCGTGATGTCGGCACTCGCAAACAATACGAATCTTCCAGTTATGATCAAAAGATAAATGTTGACAAAGAAGCCGGTCGGTTTGTCGCGGCGACCGATAGAACTATTTCACTCACTTTGGACGCGGGCGGAACGTGGAAAAACGATACGGCAACCTTTGCTACGAAAGAGGCTCGCGCCGCGATAACCGCCACATCGCTTGATGACAAGCCGGTTCGTTCAAGTAAGCGACTTCTGATCACGCATCTGACCGACCTGCAAAACACGGGCGCAACGTTCGCCACGTCTGACAAACTCGTCTTGGAGAAGTGGGGCGAACTGCCGTACCTCGTGCGGTGCGGTTCGGCAACCGTGACCCTGACACGCCCCGACGCCGCGAAACTCAAGGCGTGGCGGCTCGACACCACCGGCAAGCGCGTCGCCCCGCTTGCCGTGAAAGCGACCAAAACCGGCGCGACGCTCGAACTTTCCACGCTCGCGCCCGACGGCTCGGCGACGCTCTATTACGAGGTCGTCGCGCCGTAGCGGCAGGAAAACCGCGCCGTGGGCGCGAACAACGAAAGAACTATGAAACAACGATTTTTCTACGCGGCGATGAGTGCCGCCGTTATCGCTACCGCCGCGCCCGTGTCTGCCGAAGTGACCCTGCCGCGCCTGTTCTCCGACAACTGCATTTTGCAGGCGGGCGCACCGATTCCCGTTTACGGAACCGCCGAACCGGACGAAAAAGTCACCGTCACGTTCAAAGATCAAAAGCAAACCGTGACCGCCGACCCGACCGGCGCGTGGAAACTGAACCTGAAAGCCGAGGCGGCGAGCGAAACCCCGGCAACACTCACCGTGACCGGCGCGAAAAACAGCGTCACGGTGAAGGGCGTGCTGATGGGCGAAGTGTGGATATGCTCCGGTCAGTCGAATATGGAATGGCCCCTGTCGGCGTCGTTCGGCGGCGCGGACGCGATCAAGGCGTCCGCCGACCCCGGTCTGCGAATGTTCACCGTGCCGAAACGCGCCCTCGCCAAGCCCGCGACCGATTTGGACGCCGGGGCGTGGCAATCCGCCGCGCCCAACACGGCGGGCGGATTTTCGGCGGTCGGCTACTTTTTCGCCAAAGCGTTGCGCGAAGCGCGGCGCGTCCCGATTGGCATGATCCACACGAGTTGGGGCGGAACGCGCATTCAAGCATGGACAAGCCGGGCGACACTGAAAGCGCAAAAACTGCCCGCATCCGAGTTCACCCTGTTGGATGCGCCAACAGACGCGGGCAAGCAGGAAGCGGCGCAAAAACGCTACGACACGTTGCTTGCGGCGTACAAGGCGGCGGGTTCGCCTTCCGGCAATTTCGACGACCCCGGCGTCGCGGCAAGCGCGAAGGGCTACGAGGCGGCGACTCTCGACGATGCGGGATGGGCGACCGTTACCGTGCCGGGAATGTGGGACGGCGTTGGCGTTTCTGAATTGGAGTCTATTGACGGCGGCGTTTGGTATCGCAAAACGTTTATCGTGAGCGAAGCCGACGCAGGCAAAGGCGCGAAACTGTCGCTCGGCACGATTGATGATTTCGACACAACCTACGTCAACGGTGTCAAGGTCGGCGCGACTGGCAAGGAGACCGCGAACTGGTATTCCACCCCGCGCAACTACGCGGTTCCCGCGGGACTGCTCAAGTCCGGCGCGAACACGGTGTCCGTGCGCGTTTGGGATCACACCGGCGGTGGCGGTTTCGGCGGCGGCACGGACGACGTAATGCTTGCCATTGAAAATGGCGCGAAAGTGCCGCTCGCCGGACAATGGCGGTACAAAATCGAGATCGCCCGCCCCGCGATGCCGCAAGGCGCGGCGCAATTAGACGCTAACACGGCAACGGTGCTATACAACGGGATGCTCGCCCCGCTCGCG
>JACMIU010000001.1 GCA_014380985.1 Armatimonadota bacterium
CCCTCCAACACTTCCCGTAACTCTTTCATCGTTTGATTCGCCGGGACTAACCCATCACCTTGTCGGGGGTCAGGGGAAGGTCGCGCAGTCGCTTACCGGTGGCGTTAAAGACGGCGTTGGCGATTGCCGCCGGAACGCCGCAAATGCCGATTTCGCCGATACCGCGCACCCCCAAACGGTTGATATGCGGGTCGGCGATGTTGACAAACTCCACCTGAATAGGCGACACATCGGCGTTCGCGGCGAAGTGGTAATCCGCCAGATTGCGGGCGACCGGGCGACCGTCGCGCGGGTCATACGCCGTCTCCTCGCTCATCGCCATCCCGATGCCGAACCCGACCCCGCCCATGATCTGATTTCGCGCCGTCTTCGGGTTCAGAATCGTTCCCGCGTCCACCACCGATGCCCAGTCCAACACGCGCACCGTGCCAAGTTCGGGGTCTACCCGCACCTTGCAAAACTGCGCCCCGAACGAGTGGAAAGCGTATTTGTCCTCGTCGCGGTCGGTTTCGGATTCGGGTTCGACAAGAACGCACGGCGGCTTTTGGCTTTGTTTCAGCCCGGCGTTATCCCGTGCCGCCGCCATCGTGTCCGCCCGCGCACACGCTTCCACATACGGCTTTCCGGTGCGCTTCACCACCGCCGCCAGCGTTTCCCCGACCTTCGGGTTGTCTTTCAGAAACACGCGCCCGTCGCCGAATCCGAGTTCGGCAAGGTTGCGCCCTTTGAGCGGCGATTTCGCGTCGGCGACCGCCAGCGTTCCTATCGCTTGCAGAGCGAGTTCCGACGCTTCGGCGGCGGCGGGCGCGATGCTCGCCGTGAGCCACGAGCCACCGGCAACGGGGGCTTCGGGAAACGCCGTATCGCCGAGTTCAAACAGAACTTTGTCAATCGGTAGCCCCAGCGCGTCCGCCGTGACCTGCCGGAACACGGTGTACGCCCCGGTTCCGATGTCGTTCCCGCCCGACGCGGCGATAGCGCGACCATCGGGATACAGGCGCACCCGCGCCCCCGCCGCCCGCCGGTTCGCCGGATACGTCGCCGACGCGCACCCGTAGCCGATTAAGTAGTTCCCCTGCCGGGTCATGCGCGGTTCCGCCTGTCGGTTTGTCCAGCCGATCAGTTCCGCCCCGCGAGCATAGCACTGCCGGAGTTGCTTGCTCGACCACGGAATCTTTTTCTGCGGATCCTGTTCGGCATAGTTTTTCAGCCGGAGCGCGATAGGATCCATCTTCAGCGCGTAGGCGAGTTCGTCTAAGGCGACTTCGAGCGCGAACATTCCCGGTGCTTCGCCGGGCGCACGCATATAGGTCGGCGCACCGATATTGACGTTCACCACGGCGTGTTCCATGCCGAAGTTCGGCACGTCGTACATAATCTTCGACGCGAACGCGCAGGTTTCAAAGAACCGGCTCAGTTCGTTCGAGTCGGTCAACACATCGTGGCGCATCGCGGAAATATCCCCGGAAGCGTCCGCGCCGAGGCGCATGGTTTGCTCGGTCGCCGGACGATGCCCGGTGGTGGTCACCATATGTTGTCGCATCAGCGCGAGTTTCACCGGACGATTCACCACCCGCGCCGCCATCGCCGCCATCATCGTGTGGGGCCAGACACCGCCTTTCGTGCCGAACCCGCCCCC
>JACMIU010000358.1 GCA_014380985.1 Armatimonadota bacterium
CGAAACCGGAAACACAGTATAGACCAGCAGTACAAAATTTCCGATCAGACAGGACACAAAACATAGCGCACACAGCGGAATTTCTCTCCATTTTTTCTCTGCGCCCTCTGTGTCTCTGTGGTTCAATTCTTAAACGACGGGGGTGACTTTGCCGGTGCGAACGTCGTAGACCGCGCCCGAAACCGGGATGCTATCTGGTATCAGCGGCGAGTTTTTGATAATCGCCATATCATCGCGCACCGATTGTTCCAAATCGCTGAATGGCAGGAAGTCACGTTCGCCGACATCTACGCCGAGGTCGGCTTGGATTTTTTCGCGTAGGTCGCTGTTTTGGAACGTCATCATGCCGCAGTCGGTGTGGTGAATCACGACGATTTCCTGCGTTCCTAAGAGCTGCTCCGAGATAGCGAGCGAACGAAGTGCGTCATCAGACACGCGCCCTCCGGCGTTGCGAATCATGTGTGCGTCGCCGATGTTCAAACCGAGGAACGCTTCGGGGTGAAGGCGGGCGTCCATGCACGTTACCACGGCAACGGCACGCGCCGGGGGCATCGGTAAATCGCCTTTGTCAAACGTATCAGCGAAGGTCTTGTTTGCTTCTAAAAAGGAATCGAATTGTGACATGATGGTTCTTCTTTCGTTTGATACGGCGCGGTCGCCGGGGAAATTATACCCCCGAACGTAATAAAAGCGGTGGCAAAAAAAGACGCGACTTCCTCCCCAGAAAGTCGCGTCGTCCCTTGTCTCATGCTCTCTCGCGGCGGGCTTGCTCCCCAACAAACCCACTGCGTCATCTCGTCATGCTCTCTCACTCGCACAATCGGCGGTTTGGTTCGCGCTCCCTAAACGCTTCCGTCCCCGTTACCGATTTCTTGTCTTGTCTCGCTTAACACAATGTATCTACCCAAGGGGAAAACGGGCTAAACATTTGGCGGAAACTTTTTTATTTTATTTTTTCGCCACCCGGTCAAAACTCCGTTTCACTAGGTCAAAACTTCGTTTCGCCCTAAAGCACGGTTTTGAAGTAGGCAATCGTGCGCTTCAAGCCTTCTTCGAGCGAAACCACCGGTTCCCAGCCGAGCCATTCTTTCGCCTTGCTGATGTCGGGCTTGCGCTGTTTCGGGTCGTCGGCGGTGGGGAGCGGTTCAAAAACAATCGGGGAATCGGAACCGGTCGCCTTTTTAATTTCCTCGGCAAACTCCAGCATCGTGCGCTCGGTCGGGTTGCCGCAGTTCATGGGGCCGCCGTGTTCCGACATCGAGAGGCGGTAAATGCCCTCCAGCAAATCGGAGACGTAGCAGAAGGAGCGGGTTTGTTGCCCCGTGCCGTACACGGTAATCGGGTCGCCGCGCAGTGCCTGCCCGACAAAGTTCGGCACGACGCGCCCGTCGCTTAGGCGCATCCGTTCGCCGTAGGTGTTGTGCGCGAGAACGCCGGTTCCCGCGACGAAGTTTTCGCAGTCCGGTACGCTGAAGTCGTAGACCATCGGCGTCGTTTCCACCGGTTCAATCGCGGTAATCGTCGCCCACACCAGATCGCCGAATCGCCCGGCGTTCAATCGTTGCGAAACGCCCGTGTCCCACGTCAAAATGTCGTAGGAAGATAGCCCTTGCGCGGTCAGGCTGAAGAACGGATACGTTTTTCCGGGGCGCGATTTGATGCGGGATGTATACTTGCCGAGTGACGCGACCACACCGAACCGGAGCAGAGCATACGTCAGGTCGGACGCGAGTTTCTCGCTCACGGTGACGAAGTTGAGTTTCACACCGACATTTTTGCCACTGTGCGTTCCGTCGCCGACGCGGTAGCCTTCCATAAAGTGCTTGAAGCGCGGCAGAGGCAGTTGCATCAGCCACGCGGGGATACGCTTGTCGTGCGACTTGCCGCCGAGTCCCAACACCGCGCCGAACAGCCAGCACACCAACTTGCCGTGGACATACACCGACGGGGCGCGGGTCGGGGTTGGCGCGGTGCGCCCGACCGACACGCCGAGCGTTTGAAGAATCGCAGCGGCTTGGTCTAACGCCGCCATGTGCGACGCCATCGTGATGAACGTCGTGCCTTTTTCGACGTAGGACGCGACCGTGCCCTCGGCGAGAAACAGCCCCATCAGCCAGAGCAAATCGTCCGTCACGCGCAGCTCGCACGGCAAACTGACCGTGCCACCGGCGACATACGGACGGATTCGGGCGTCCTCGTGCCACGCGAGCGGCGTTTCGCGGCGCAACCGATCCCACACGTAAAGCGGCAAAATCCCTTGATTCCTGTACTTACGAACGGCGCAACCGATGCTGTTGCCAACATTCGCGCTTCCCTCGAAGCGTCCGCTTTCGCGCAAGATGGCGGCGATGCGTTCGGCGTGTTCGGCGACAAGGGCGGGGATTTGTTCCGACAGTACCGCCACTTCCCACAACTCTTTCGGCGATGCGGCTCCTTGTATCCACGCTTCGCCTAAGTGGATGGTTTCGCGGTCTTTTTCCACCACGGGAAACTTTCCGGCAATCGCCACATGGTCGCCGGGCGAAAGGTCACGCACCGGCAACGCTTCGGGGCGTCCGTCTTTCCCCTTGCGGAAAATCGAATGGTCGCCGGTCACGCAAATATCGCGTCCGTAGCGCGTTTTGACCTTGAAGGCATCGGGGCGCATCGGCGGGTGTTCGATAAACGCCGAAGCGTCGCGCAGTTCCATCCGCCCGGTCGCCGGGTCGAACGCGGGAACCTGCATCCGGCGCGGACGCACAATCGGTGAATCCTCCAAGTGCCGCGAATACTCGCCGATGGAGCAAAGGTGTAGCTGCCCATCCTCGAAAACCGGCGCGGTTTCGTGCGCCAGAACGCTGTTGAAAATCCGAACGATTTTCGCGTCCACGCCGTGGTAGCGGCGATAGGCAATCGTCATCGCTTCGCCGTATCGCTTCGCTTCGTCGTAGCAACCGCGTGTGCCGATAGGGTTGACGTTGCCCCAGTAATCCTCGGTTTGCGGGTGAACCAGCGGGTCGCCGTACACCTCGGACGTGGACGCGATTAAGAACCGTGCGTTTTTCGCTTTGGCGAGTTCGAGTGCGTGGTATGTGCCGAAGCCATTGACGCGCAGAATCTCCACCGCTTTGGTGGCGAAATCCACCGGGGACGCCGGGGACGCCATGTGATAAATCACATCCACGTCGCCGGAAAAAGCCAAACCGTTCGAGACATCGGTATTTTCCCACGAGAAGCGCGAATCCCTCGTAAGGTGGGCGATATTGGTTTCCGAACCGGTCAGCAAGTTGTCAAAGCAGGTGACATCGTAGCCGTCGGCTAAAAGTCGGTCGCACATATGGGAGCCTAAGAATCCGGCTCCACCGGTCACAAGGGCGCGGGGCATGGGGTGAACCTTTCGTTAAAAACAATGCAAAAAATGACGCGCCGTTACCACGTTTCCACGGTCAAACCGGGTGTGGGACGGGGGAACAGTATGCGCTTTGCGCCCGCTTTTGTCAAGGCGTCACCGGTTCGCGCCGGGTCATCCGTCAGCACCAGAACCGTGCCGCCGTGTCCCGCCCCGGCGAGTTTCGCGGCAAGCCCGCCGTTTTCCCTCGCAACGCGGGCAAGGTGGTCGCACGCTTCGCCGGATGCCCCAAAGCCTTGCTGGATGCGCAGGTTCTCGTTCATGGCGTCCGCGAGGGTTTGCAGGTCGCCGCGCAAAACCGCCGCCTTCGCGTCGCGGGCGAGCGCGGCAAGGTGCGCGTAGCCGTGAATCACTTCCGCGTCGCCGTCCAAGAAACGCTGGCGCACCGGCTTGTGCGCCGAACCCGAATGGTGCTTGACGCCGGTATTGGCGAGCAGGAGCGGAAGCGGGGCGACAAACGATTCGAGCGTTTCCACGGTGGCGAGGGGCTGGGCATCGGGGGCGACATGGGATCCTTTTTCGCGGAAGTCCATAAAGTTCAGTCCGCCGAACACGCTCATATACTGGTCTTGAAAACCGCAAATGACGCCCATCTGCTCATATTCGACGCGGCGAATCGCCTCCGCCGTGTCGTGCGGCGCGGTTTCGATACTGAGGTACTTGGCGACCGCACCGTAGATAGCGGCGATTAACGCGGTGGAACCGGCAAGCCCGGCTTGCATCGGAATATCGGTTTGCGTGGTAAGCGCGAACCGGTGCGTTTCCGGCGTGATTTCGAGGGCGCGAAGCACGGCGCGGGGCAGGTCGAACAGGTCGCTGTGCGATTGCAAGTCGCCTGCCGTTTCGAGCGCGATGGTTTCCCCGGCGACGGTTAGCGTTAGGTCAGTGTCAGACGGGGTGAGGACGCACACGGCGCGTTCGGTGGTGGTGCAGGAGAGTACGGAACCGCCATACATATCGGTTGGGTTGCCGACGATTCCGGTGCGACCGGGAGCCGAGGCACGAATGGAGGAGAACATAAAACGAAGCCGGTTCCTTTTAAGTAGCGAGTTGCCCTTGTTATACCATACTCGCCATGCCGAGCGTGAAAGCGTTTCACGTGAAATATTACGTGTTCCACGTGAAACGCCGGACGCCATTACTTTTTCGCGTAGCGCGACAGGTTCGCCGTAGCGGGCGCGAAGCCGGGGTCTATTGCCAACGCTTTCTTATACGCCAGCACGGCAAACTTGAACTGAGCGCGTTTTTCGTACACGACGCCGAGGTTATTGTAGGCGGGGGCGAACTTCGGCTCGCGCTTGTTGGCGGTTTGGAAGGACGTAATCGCGCCGTCGAGGTCGCCGTTTCGTTGCTGCGCCAAGCCGAGCGAGTTCCATGCCGCGCCGGAGTTGGGGCGAATGCGCGTGTTCTGGCTGTAGACCGCGATAGCATCGTCGAAACTTTTGCGGCGCATATACAGCCCGGCTAAGTTTTCCCGGATGGCGTAGTCGGTCGGCTTGAGTTCGGCGGAGCGTTTCCATGCCGCCATCGCGCCGGTTTCGTCTCCCTGCTTCAGGAGCGACAAACCGTAGTTCATGAACGCGGGCGACGAGCGCGGATTGAGGCGCGTCGAAAGCGCGAACAGGCGGCTCGATTCGGGGTAGTTCTGCGCGTTGTACTGGAGCGTGGCGGCGTTGAACGCCGCGCCGTAGTAGTCGGGCTTCAGGGTCAGCGCTTCGTTGTAGGCGGCAATCGCTTCGGTGTTTTTTCCGGCGCGGGAATACATCACGCCCTGATTGTAGCGAATCGTCGCGGTATCGGGCGCGGCGGTATTCGCGGGGCTTGCCGACGCGGCGGCGGCGAACGCTTCGGCGGATTCGGTGGCTTTGCCGGTGTCGGCGTACAGTTTGCCCAAGATGCCCAAGGTTTGCACGTTGCCACCGTCCAATTTGCGGGCGGTTTCGAGTGCGTTAATCGCGGCTTGCTTGTCGGGCGTTTTGCGGCGAGACTCGGTGATGCCGAGGTTTGTCCACACATCGGCTTTTTGCGGCGTCAGGGTGGCGGCGGCGCGGTACGCATTCGCGGCGTTGTCGAAGTCGTCGAGAGATTGGTACGTTTGCCCCAGCGCGACAAAAGCGCGGTCGTCTTTGGGGTTCAGTTCGGTAGCGCGAAGATACGATTTTTCGGCGTCGCGGGGGCGTGAAAGGCGCGAGTACGTCAGTCCCAGATTGTAGTGCGCTTCGCCGCTTGCCGGGGTTAGCGTGACGACTTTTTGGAACGATTCAAGGGCGCGGCTCGTGTCGGCGGCGGTGCGTCCCGGTTTCAGAAGCAGGGCGTTGCCGAGGTTGGTGTATCGGTCGGAAACGTCGGGCTTCGCCAGCACGGCTTTGTCGAGATACGGCACGGCGGCGGCGGGCTTGTTGCGTTTTAGGAGGATGAACCCGTACCACGAAGCGATGTCTCCATTCGCGGCATCGGCGGCGGACGCTTTGGCGAGTTCGGTCTCGGCGGTAGATAAATCCCCGGCGCGGTACGCGGCGATTCCGGCTTGTAGCGCGGTCTGCGCGGCGGCGGGGTCGGGCGTTCCC
>JACMIU010000359.1 GCA_014380985.1 Armatimonadota bacterium
AATGTTGATGGCGACCGTGCCAATCGCGCCGAGATACTTGCCGAGCAGAAACTGCGAGCGCGTCACCGGCTTCGATAAAATCGTGTAAATCGTGCGGCGTTCCAGTTCGGTCGGAATCAAGTAGATGGACAGAATCACCGAGATAAAGAGCCCGGCGAGCGAAATGATTCCCAACCCCATTCCCTTGATCAACGTCAGTTCCTGACGGGCGGTAAAAGTCGAGAACGCGAACATAAAAACGATAACCGCGAGACCGACCATGAGGAAGGCGAGCAGAATCTTGCGACGCAATGCTTCGCTGATCGTGTTTCCGGCGATAACTAGAATGGTATTCATTTTCGGGCTAAATCCTTGTACTTGTTGGCGGACGCTTTCGGGGTCGCGGTAGTCAACGGGGCAACCGGAACAGGCGTGTCGAACGATGCCGCGCCGGTTCCGTTCGTACCATTGGTAGCGACGGGAGCCGTGACCGCGCCGGTTTCGTCTATCTTGCCGCCGACCACACGAACGAACAAGTCTTCGAGGGTACGGCGTTTCGGCTCAATCGAAACGATATTCGCCTCGGCTTTGCGGGCAACATCAATCAGGCGACCAATCGCTTCCGGCGTGTTTTTCATCAAAACGCTGGTTCGGGTTCCGTTGACTTCGATTTGCGCGTCCCCGGCGACCTGCTGGATGGATTCGCCCAAGCCCGGCGTCACGCCCGAAAGCGTCACTTCGACCAACTCACCGGCTAACAGTTCCTCAACGGTTCCGAGGACCTGCAACTTGCCTTTGTGGATGATAGAAACCCGGTGGCAAACCGCTTCCACGTCCTCTAACTGGTGCGACGACAGAAACATGGACTTACCCTGCCGCTTGAGTTCGAGCATCAAGTCCCGAATATCGCGCCGCGCAATCGCGTCCAAGCCCGAAGTCGGCTCGTCGTAGAACAGCAGATCGGGGTCGTTAATCAGCGTTTGCGCGATTCCGACCCGTTGCCGCATCCCCTTTGAGAAGTCTTGAATCCGCTTGCCCCGGTCGCCCTTGCCGCCGAGTCCGACGAAATCAATCAGTTCCTCGGCTTTCTTTTTGGCGTCCTCGGTTTTCATACCGAACAGTTGCGCGTAAAATGTCACCACTTCAATCGCGGTCATGTGTTCGTAAAAGTACGGCGACTCCGGTAGGTAAGCGATACGTCGCTTGATTTCCAGGTCGCCCGCCGGTTGCCCCAGCACATCGGCGTCGCCCTGCGTCGGGTAGATCAAGCCGAGCAGAATCTTGATAGTCGTGGTTTTACCGGCTCCGTTCGCGCCGAGAAATCCGAAAATCTCGCCTCGACCAACGGTCAAATCCAAGTTATCTACAGCGTTGACAAACTCTGTCTTACGCGGAATCGGATACTGCTTGGTTAGTTTCTTAATTACAATGGCATCTGCCATATCGGGCATGGGTTCTGGACTCCCTCGAACAGGTATAGGTTGTATTATTTCTTTTGTCGCTGCTACCGCCGCGAAAGGCGGACGGTATGAACGATAGCAAAGCGAACTTTTTCCGCGTTCACAAACCGGACGCGACACTCTATAGACCGGATTACCGGCGCGGTTAGTTCCCCGAAACGCGGCGTTTCAAACCTTGCGTCACGCGGTTTTTATTCGTCTCGCTTGCGCGTGTAGCATACCACAAACGGCAAACCGTTCGCCAAAACCGCGCCG